>DRHD01000143.1 GCA_011049795.1 Porticoccus sp. | reverse complement strand
TGTCGCTATTGGGCACACGGCCAAAAACTACAAGTACTTTTTCTGCGTCTATTTGCAGACTACTCTCGCTGCTCTCTACTATGACAGTTGCACCATTTTTTCCAATTTCGAGCTTTTGTGCCCGGGTCGCCGTCATCACATCGATACCACTACGCTTAAAGCTATTGTCCAATACCGCACAGGTTTCAAAATCTTCGGCGGGCAAAATATGCTCCATCGCTTCGATTAAAGTGACTTTTACTCCAAAGCTATTCATTACATAGGCAAACTCACAACCGATTGCACCAGCACCCAGAATCACCATGCTTTTGGGTAATTCCGTCAGCGCTAAAATCCCAGTGGACGATAAAATTACTTTTTCATCAAACTCAAAGCCCGGTACATTCATTGGCCTCGAGCCTGTCGCCACTAATATATTTTTTGTGCTTAATTTTTGGGTTTCCTGTTCGGTGGTAACTGTGATTTGACCTTTGCCGGTAATTTTTGCTGCACCGTAAATCACCTCGACTTTGTTCCGTTTAAGCAGACCTGAAACACCGCCTGTCAAGGTATCAACCACAGCACGAGAACCTTGTTGAACTTTGGCGTAATCTAATCCGGAACGATCTACCTTAACGCCCACCGCTTCCATTCCCGACATCGCACGAAAACTATCCGCCTGATGAATCAGATTTTTAGACGGAATGCAGCCCCAATTTAAACAGACACCACCAACATTATCTTTTTCGACAACAACGGTTTTTAAACCCAATTGCGCGGCACGAACTGCGGCAACATAACCGCCAGGACCGGCGCCGATTATTACTAAATCCCACTGCTTTTCCATTGATTCAGTCCTCAAGCCAGCATCAGTTCGGGGTTTTCCAGCGCTTCATGCAGCGCGGCCATAAATCGAGCCGCGGGCGCGCCGTCCATCAAGCGGTGATCAAAAGTAAAACTGACTGGCATCATTGTTCGCGCCACTATTTCACCGTTATGAACTACTGGTTTTTCTATTGGTGTAGACGGACCTACCAATGCTGCATTGGGCAGGTTGAGAATCGGCGTGGTGGTCATACCCGGAGGAGCTATGCCCGCCGTGCTCGATAGGGTAATGGTGGAACCCGACATATCATCAGCGCTACCCTCGCCATTGCGCACGCGATTAATCAACGCTTTCATTTTCTGATCAATTTCTACCAAGCCCATATGCTCTACATTGCGCAATACAGCCACCATCAAACCGCTGTCATAGTCAGTTGCACCGGGCATAGAAATCGCAATACCCATATTAATATTTTCGTAAACAACGATATCGCTACCTTCTTCACAAGCGTTGGCCATCGGTACCTGGTGAATGGCGTAAACGATCGCCTTAATAATAAATGCATTCACCGACACCTTGGTGCCTAGCTGCTCTGCCCGCGCCACAAACTTCTGCCGCGCCGCTAGCATGTCGGTTATATCAGACTCCCAACCTGAAGATAACTGTGCGGCGGTGTGCAGGCTTTTCACCATGCGCTCACCAATGGTTTTACGAATGCCAGTAATGGGGATGCGAGCCAACTCGCGATTACCACCAATGGTCATCGCATTAGAAGCAGAGCTATGCTGTAGGCCGCGCTCCAACGCTGCCACAATATCGCGTTTAACGATGCGGCCACTGGGACCTGTGCCGTCAACTAATAACAGGTCAAGATTGTTATCTCTGGCTATTTTTTTCGCCAACGGTGAAGCAATGATTCGCTGCCCCGTGGTCCGGTCTAAGGCTACTGATACTGACATTTCTGTACCAGCAACGGTTGGCGTAGTAGTTACAGAATCAGCAGTGGCAGTTTCAGTTCCACTGTTATCTTCTAGCCTGGCAGCAGCGGCCATCTCAACCACTTCCTCTGCTGATTCACAAAAATAGGCAATCAGCTGATCACAAGGAACGGCTTCACCCACCTCCAATAAAATACATAAATAACCAGAAGTTGGCGCTTCCACATCATAGGCAACTTTTTCTGTTTCTATCGCTGCCAGCGGCTGCCCCTCTTCCACTTTCTCACCATGTTTAACTAACCACTCGCTGACCGTGCCTTCATTCATAGCCATCGCGAGTTTGGGCATTACATATTCAATTGCCATTACGTGTTCCTCCTCGCTTAAGCCAAGACTTTACGGATAGCCGCTTCTATTTTTTCTGGATTTGGGGCAATGTAATCTTCCATATAACCACCGGGGACGGGCATATTGGGTAACGTAACGCGGGTGACTGGCGCATCCAACAAATCAAAACCCTGCTCCATCACATTGGCAGAAACGGTATTGGCAAAGGAGCCCGACTCCCAATCTTCATCAACCACCACTAAGCGGTTTGTTTTTTCCAAAGATTTCAGCACCGTATCCAAATCAAAAGGTACGAAGGAGCGGGGATCAATAATTTCACAGCTGATACCCTCATCAGCTAATTTGTCAGCCACTTTTAACGCGTGTTGCAACTGCAAGCTATTCGCCATGACTGTGACATCAGACCCTTCTCGCTTCACATCGGCCACACCTAACGGCACAACGTAGTCTTCACCGATATCAGGCACTTCGCCTTTCAGCATCATGATACCCATATGCCAGGGAATCATTACCGGGTTGTTATCCCGTATCGCCGCTTTAAACATGCCTTTAGCATCGTAAGGGGTTGAAGGCATCGCCACTTTAATACCGGGATGGTGGGCGAAAGTACCGTGAATACTCATCGCATGGTCATTCGCCAAACGCTGGCCGGTGCCGACACCGGCGGTCATTACAATCGGCATCGGACGCTGGCTGCCGTGCAAAAAATGATACTGCCCCGTACTGACAGTACACTCTGAGAAAGCGTTATAAGTAAAACCGCCAAACATAAAATCAACGATGGGTCGCAATCCTTCCTGCGCGGCTCCCATGGCAACACCATACATACCCGATTCAGCGATTGGAGTATCAACAATACGATCTGGCCCAAATTCTTCTACCAGGCCTTTGGTGTGCGGAAAAATAGCGCCGCGAATATCCTGACCGACCATAAATACATCTTCATCACGGCGCATTTCTTCCTGATATGCCTCTTTAATGGCATCAATTAGGGTTATGGTTCTCATGGTCTCTCCAGTGTAATTCTATCTATTCAGTTGGCTAAGCCACACGTTAGTCTATGCCCGATTAACCAGCACTCTGCTAGTCAGCAAAAACTGCCGCCATCAATTCTTCTTCCGAAGGCCTGGCAATCTCACTGTCATCAGCGAACTTCTCTACCGCCGCAATTTCAGCCAGTGCTTGTTCTCGAATAGCCTCAATTTCCTCTTGAGACAGAATGCCCTCATCCAAAACTTTTGCGGTAGCCAGTGCAACCGGTTCTCGCTCGCGCATTTCCGCGTGTTCCTGCTCACTGCGTTCTTCCCAGCCACCTAAATCAGGCGTACCTATATCGTGCTCGTTAAAGCGCAGCGTTTTACATTCAAGAAAGGTTGGCCCACCACCTGCTCGCGCTTTAGCTATGGCTTTCAACGTGACTTCTGCTACTTCAAAGACATCCTGTCCATCAACGACAACCGCTTCCATACCATAACCTGCAGCTAAGCTAGATATATGTTCCATCGGATGCATTTCAGATGCGCGTGAAAAAATCGCCATCTGGTTGTTTTCACAAAAGAAAATAATTGGCAATTTCCAGTTTTGCGCCATTAATAAAGCTTCGTGGGCACGGCCTTCCCCATAGGAACCATCACCGGAACAATTCATCACCACTTGACCCTGGTTGCGACGTTTGGCTGCCCAACCCCAACCGACAGAAGGAGCAAAGTTATGGCCGATAAAGCCTGACTGCTGATAAACCTTGTGATCGGGATAGGAAAAATGCCAAGCGGATCGGCCTTTGCAACAGCCAGTGTCTTTACCCGTGTGTTCTGCCAGGAAAGAGCTAACGTCAATGCCTTTGCTAACCATATGAGTAATACCATGGCCACGGTGATGAGGATTTAAATTATCGTCCTGATTTAAAAAACTGGCGGCGGCAACACCTGGGGCAATCGCGCCTTCGGCAGGGTGATAAAAACCGATTAACTTGCCTTGCATCATTCGCCGGTACATCATTTTGTTGTATTCGCTGGCTCTCACCAAATTACGAAATAATGTCAGCTTCTGTTCTTTGTTCAGGCTCATAATAATTCCCGACTGTTTGTTTGATGGTTAGATGTTCACCACAACGGATTTTGTTTCCAGAAAATGGGCAAGCTGCTCTGGTCCAAGGTCACGGCCAAAACCTGACTGTTTATAACCACCAAAGGGCATGGCGTTATCCACTAGGTCGTGGCCATTCACCCATACTGAACCGGCTTTTATTTGTGGTACCACCCGCAGTGCCCTGGAAATATCTTTGGTCCAGACACTAGCGGCAAGGCCGTAAATATTGTCATTGGCCAACCGTACCGCCTCGTCCTCATCATCAAAGGCAATAACGCATAACACCGGCCCAAAAATTTCTTCTTGCACAACTTTCATATCGTTGGCGCAATTACCCAACAATGTTGGCTCAACAAAATAGCCTTTACGATTAACGGCGCTACCACCGACCACAAGTTCAGCACCTTCGCTAACACCGAGATTGATATAGTCGATGATTGACTGCTGGGCGGAAGCAGAAATAACAGGCCCCATTACAGTTTTGGTATCAAGACCGGGGCCTAGCTTGATAGTTTCGATAACCTTTTTGATTTCGTCGATAGCGACGGCATATACCGAGCGATGCACATAAAGCCGGGATCCGGCGGAGCAAACTTGTCCGGCGTTAAAATAAACACTATCAAGTGTTGCCTCGGCTAGTGCTTTAAGGTCAGCATCCTCAAAGGCAATCATGGGTGATTTACCACCTAGCTCTAGCGTTAGCCTAGCCATATTTTCAAGACCAGCACGCCCTACCACCTTGCCCACTTCGGTAGATCCGGTGAAAGAAACTTTATTAACGTCGGGGTGAGAAGCCAGATAGTTACCGACGGAGCTACCACGACCACTAACAATATTGACCACGCCCGGGGGAATGCCCGCCTCTTCGCAGAGCTCGGCAAAAAACAATAACGACAACGATGTCTGTTGCGCGGGTTTCATCACCAAAGTACAGCCCGCCGCCAACGGCGCCGCTAATTTCCACATAGCCATATTGAAAGGCCAGTTCCAGGGAACAATAGCGGCAACAACGCCCAATGGTTCGCGCAAGGTATAAGCGAAAGTATTTCCGGGGAAAGAAATATCCCGAGTCGCCCCTTCAACCTTGCTAGGCCAACCCGCCATGTAATGCAACAAATCAGCACCGGTAGCCACATCGACTTCCAGGCAGCCAGTAATCGCTTTGCCATTATCCAGGGTTTCAATTTCGGCAATGGTCTGGGCATTTTCTTCAATCAGGTCCGCCAGGCGGTGCAATATTTTTTCCCGCTGGTTGGGCTTCATCGTAGACCAGCAGCCATCGTCAAAAGCATTACGCGCCGCGGCTACGGCCAACGCCACATCCTGCTCGCTGGCAGCAGGGATCGAGGCAATAAAACCGCCAGTCGATGGCTCGATAGAGTCGATCGTTTCACCATTACTAGCTAATTTAAAATGACCGTCGATATACATCCGCGGTTGCTTGGCTAGGAACTCACAGGTTCTTGAAGTAGCGCCGTAACGTCTTAATAAAGCAGAAACCACATCATCCATCGTTCTATACCTATTCATGCTGACAACTTATAGTGAATTTTCAATGGCACCAAACACAGGCAAACCAATACCGGCGGAAAGCCCGCCATCCACTTTAATTTCTTGACCAGTGATAAACGTCGAACCATCACCCGCAAGAAAGTTGTAAATACCAATCACTTCTTGCTGCTTACCCATACGACCAAAGGCTGTGAGATGGGATAAAAATTGTGCGTCCGGGCCGCCATCGTCGTCGGTCATCATGCCGGTGCCAGCGATCAAAGCCGGACATACGGCGTTAACACGGATGGAACGTGGCGCTAATTCAATAGCGCTGGTACGGGTCAGGTACGCTACTCCCGCTTTGCTTGCCGCATAGACTCCTGCACCGGCGTGAGCTATACCAGAAC
>DRHD01000142.1 GCA_011049795.1 Porticoccus sp. | reverse complement strand
GTCTATACCGATGCAGAAGGTGCCTATGCCATTCGCACCGATTTTGGCGGCAGCCTGCAAGTGCGGGCACGTCTGCTTAACTTTGCCGACTCCATGAAGGATATCACCATAGGTATAGACAGTTTCCTTTCGTGTTTTGTCTTCGTTCCATACACTGAGCATTGCCCCCATAACGGGCTTGCCAGATTCAGTGCTAATAGTGCCCGTTAAGCCAGCACTATTGGCTGTCGTAGCGGTCAGCGTAGAGATGGCAATCGATAATACAGCAGTTAATTTATTCAATGACATAATGGTTTCCTCTCTACTTTACTTATTAGTCAGGTTCGGTGTCTGCTTAGACTGGGCATTAAACCAGGCGGGCAAGGTTTTACCGTTCGACAGAAGGGGGATTAATGGAATAGCCAGAATCGCAAGGAAGGGACCGCCAACCAAGACGTTTCCAACTAGCGCAATGCCACTAAGAGTAAGGGTGAACTCCTCGCTGGGAAGGGCAATTTTGCGATAGGCGATTAATACAATAAGGGCAATTCCTGTTACTTGATTAAGCAGCAAAACATTTTTGAAAACCTTTTGATACCAGCCGGTCCACAGACAGTAAGCCGCCAGTAGCAAACTGATCGCCATCAGGTAATAAGCAGAAGCGATGGTGCCTAGATAGAGCGTGAATAGAGCGGCTACAAATGAAAGAATTGCAAAAATAGTAACTTGCGTGGGGCGTATAGGCTGGGTCATGAGAACCTCTTTGACTATTGATTTTACTTTCTACGTTTGCCTGGGAGACCAATTTTCACTCAATGGATTCCATTGATGAGTGACAGAAATAAATCTATTGCGTGCGTCAATCAGTAACACGCTTGGCATCTAATGGATGAATTTATCACCAGCTTGGGTTGCTGATACGGTCTAAACACCCTGCCCAAAATTCGATCTCCGGCTATTGTTTTTAGTATATGGGCGCATTCGTCGTCTGACTCAATTAATACCGGCCAATAACGTATGGTATTCGGCTAACCGGAACGTCGAAGCCTTACGAATCGACTTTGTGTTCTTCTAACGTAATGTATAAGTATAGGTTTCGGTGCGTCATTTGCAGGCGCACTTTGATTCGAAAGTTAAAAACCGAAGCCGGTACACCGCCACTTGGGTATTTACAAAACCAGCGTATTGAAACGGCCAAAAAGTTGCTGGAGGGCAGCAGCTTGTCGTTAGCCACTAAGCATGGGCATAGGCCGTCCGGACGTTTTTGTATTAATTCCGGACAACACTGTCCAGACCAGGTACAACAACTGCGCTGATTGTTGTAAGTTTCGGTCTCCATTCGGGATGCTAGCCTGAATTTTGTATCCATCGATTAGAGAGAGTTAAGTTATGAGGCGTTATTTTTTACTATCCATGGTTACATTGTTATTGCAAGCTTGTGGTAATTCAGCTGATATCGCGCAACCTAAAGAAAAAACCATTGACCCGTTAGATGCTGTGAGTGCCGATGCATCTTCCGCTTCAGTCTCGGTTCAATCGTCATATCCCGAAAAGCCCTTTTTCGGTGATACCCACATACATACTAACTTATCTTTGGATGCCGGTGCTTTTGGTAATCGCCTGGGTTTAGATGCTGCCTACGAATTTGCCCGGGGTGATCAAGTTACTTCAACAACAGGTATAAGCGCGCAACTTTCTCGCCCCTTGGATTTTGTGGTGATCGCTGATCACTCGGATGGTATGGGTATCTTCCCGGATTTGCTCAATAACCGCGGCAGTATTATGAATACGGCAGAAGGGAAGCGTTGGAGCCAATGGTTAAAAGAAGGTAAAACGACAGAGCTAGCCGTTGATATTATCAGTAATTTTAGTCAGGGCACTTTGTCTTATAAATCGAATGATCCTGCAATGATGACCCCGGTATGGAAATCAATTGTCGATGCCGCCGATAAATATAATCAGCCGGGAGTTTTCACTGCGCTGATCGGTTATGAATGGACCTCGCTGGTTAAAGGCAACAATTTGCACCGTGTTGTTATTTTTAAAGATGATGGAGACAAAGCCATTCAGCAATTACCGTTTACCAATGAAGACAGTTCTGACCCTGAATTACTTTGGGAAAATTTGGCCGCCTATGAAAAACTGACTGGTGGCAAAGTATTAGCTATTCCTCACAATGGCAATTTGAGCAATGGCATGATGTTTATGGAAGAAACACTTTCCGGTGATGCCTTTAACGAAGATTATGTGAAACGTCGTATTCAGTGGGAGCCTTTATATGAAGTCACTCAAATTAAGGGCGACGGCGAAGCGCACCCGTTTCTATCACCCGATGATGAGTTTGCCGATTTTGAAAATTGGGATAGAGCGAATCTTGATTTCTCGCAATTAAAAACTGACGACATGCTTGAATATGAGTATGGTCGTTCTGCTTTAAAATTAGGGCTGAAAATTAAGCAGTCATTGGGAACAAACCCTTATAAGTTCGGGATGATTGGTAGTACGGATTCGCATACTTCACTAGCGACAGCGGATGATAATAATTTTTTTGGCAAGGCCAGTAGTGTCGAGCCTTCGCCAACCCGGTCGATTAAACCTTTTGTGAAATCTAAAAATGGCACAATCTATAACTGGGAGACAGTTTCCTCCGGTTATGCAGCTGTTTGGGCGCATGAAAATACCCGCGAGTCTTTGTGGGATGCAATGCGTCGGAAAGAAACTTACGCGACTACCGGCTCCAGAATGACGGTGCGTTTCTTTGGTGGCTGGGTTTTTTCTGCCAATGATCTTAACGGCGACTTAGTCGCTGCAGGCTATCAAAAAGGTGTGCCAATGGGGGGCGATTTAACCAAGCCAAGTAACGCAGCGCCATCTTTTATTGTTGCCGCTATTCAAGACCCTGAAGGCGGTAGCTTAGATCGCATTCAAATTATTAAAGGCTGGTTGGGTCAAGACGGCAAGCTTGCTGAAAAAGTTTATGATGTGGTATGGAGTGGTGATCGCAAAAAGGCTGAGAACGGCAAAGTGCCTTTGATCGCTAATACAGTCAGTCTTGAAGATGGCAGCTGGGATAATACCACGGGTTCAGCACAATTAAATGCGGTGTGGGTAGACCCCGATTTCGATCCATCACTTGAAGCTTTTTATTATGTTCGCGTTATAGAAATTCCTACGCCACGATGGACGCTATATGACAAAATTCGATACGGTATCGAGCTGGATGAAAATATTCCCTTAATCAATACAGAAAGAGCTTATACATCGCCCATATGGTATTCGCCCCAAAAATAGCGGCAGTCTGGTTATTATGTCAATTCTACGAGTAAGCTTTATTTGGCTGTGTTTAATTTCTTCGGCGTTTGCCGAGGAGACTTATGAGGTGTGGGGGTATGCAGTGCATACGCCTGACACCACTCGATCTATGGTCAATCCCTTTTTTAAGCATCTGTCTGATGAAGTGGGGGCAAAATTTATTATACGGGCCAGTAACGATACTGCTAACTTATTAGAGCGCTGCAAGACTGGCGTGCCTGCCATCATAGTGGCCTCAATGTCTGTTATTAAACGGGTACTTGAGCAGTGTCAGTACGTTAACATTGCGGTAATGTATCAAGCTGGTGTATTGCTAGGTAGGGATGATGAAGTAGCGCCTGGTATTGATGAGCTGAGGGTAATCGCTTTATTGGAAGATCAAGATCTCAGTGCGGTGGTGCGTAAGGAGCTTGCGCAAATCTCTAATAAATTTCAGATCGTTACTTACAAAAACTATTTTGAGCTTATGAACAACTTGAAAGAGGATAATATTCAAGCATTTATCGCTGCGGAAAATGCTAACTCCGCAGTACGTAGGCGGCTGAGTGATAGTTGGCGGGTGATACATACATTTGATCAGAAAGCTTCGGCCGGTGTATTGGTATCCACGTCGCTTCCCTCTGAATTGAGAGCACGTATTGCTAGCGTTTTTTTAGCTAATAATGAAATTTCTAAAAAAGTTTTTCAGAAAGAGCTCAATCTTGGTCCCTTTGTAACCCCTCCTAATATACATGGTGCTGTTCGGCCAACCGATTAGTTGTTTTGCCTGTCCCCTCACTAGTGGTTATGGATCTACTATTGAGTCTTGCTATGGGCGCTTTGTTTTAATGCAAACCGTACTCTATATAGTCTCTGCTATTATCAATAATTATACGGGAGAACGCATTGTTGTTGATGGTGGTATGACACTATAAAAGCAGGAGTTGCGTTGTAGCTTATTGATTTAAAAACTACTACTGTTTCTCCGGGTTTTAGAAAGACTAACGTTCGCCGTTGGACTGCCGGGTATTACCCGCTTTAGCTGCGGTAGGGCGACAATGTCGGCAGCATAAGTGTGGTTAACAGGTTTTTATATTTCGTTAGATGGAAAAAATATCGGGGCATTGCGAAGACATATAGGTAGTTGTACGTGTTGCGGACGGTGTTGTCCGGAATTAATACAGGAACGTCCGGACGCCCTATACCTGTATTTAGTGGTTTGTTGGAGACTGGGTGCTAGTTAAATCATATAAAGCCAAACGGGGGCAACCTAAATGAAGAAACTACTAGCAGCATCCATCGCACTGGCCAGTTCAGTGTCCATGGGGCAAAATCTTGCACTGGAAGAAATAATTGTAACGGCACAGAAGAAATTGGAAACAACCCAAGATGTGCCTTTTGCGATTACAGCCATTGATAGCTCTATGTTAAAAGATGCGGGTATTCAGGATATGTCTGATATCGCCATGCGTACCCCATCACTAACTATGAATGTTAATACCAACCCTTTAACGGCAACTTTACGTCTTCGTGGCATTGGTAGTGAAGGTAATATTCCCAATTTCGAGCCCTCTGTAGGTTATTTTGTCGATGGCGTATTTCGTTCACGCAGCGGTTTGGGTGTGAGTGATTTAGTGAATGTCGAACGTATCGAAATATTAAAAGGGCCACAAAGTACCTTGTACGGCAAAAACGTAACAGGTGGTGTGATCAATGTCATTACTAAAGAGCCTACTCATGAGTTAAGCGCTTATGCTGAAGCAACATATGGCCAGATTGATGGTGCTAATACCGAAGATTTGTATCGTATTAAGGC
Organism: Porticoccus sp.; assembly: GCA_011049795.1. The sequence continues at coordinate 2,099 of DRHD01000142.1, read as the reverse complement.
CTCCGTTTCTGGCCCTTTGACTGACTCTGTTCGTGCGAGTATCAGTACCGTTTATACCGATAATGGTGGTAATGCTGAGAATAGCTTTCATGACGCAACGACGAATGAACAAGAGCGTACCTCAGTTCGTGGTCAGTTAGTCGTTGATGCCGCTGAAGGGCTGGAAATTAAACTAACGGCGGGTCATGGTGCGAGTGATGGTAATTTTGGTGAGCCAGAGATATTTTACAGCGCTCTATCACAAGGGCTAAATGCGATTAACCCCAATGGTAATTGTGATAATGATATAGAGAATCGCACTAACTGTTCATCTAAACTTGCCGATGTTGATTTGACTCAAGATGAGGTAAGCCTTTTTGTCGAATATGCGATCAATGATGAGTATACCCTTAATTCCGTCACCTCTTGGGATAGCTATGAGATGAAGCGGGTATTCGACGGTTTCCAATTAGCAATTGATGTTGATACAACCATCGATATGCAGGAAGCCAGTGCTTTTCAGCAAGAGTTACGTTTGTCATATTTTGGCGACGGCGATGTTGAATGGCAGGCGGGATTATTTTACTACGACAACGAGCAAGAGTTAGGTGATAAACCCGGTGGTACCCCTAGAGCGGTATTGACGCCGTTGCTTGGTTTTATTCCTGTGACGCCTACTGCTGGCTTCCCCGCAGGAGGAGATTTTGATGCATTTTGGCCGGGTGGTACTGCTGATGGCATACAGGACGGTCCTTTAACGGGGCCTAGTGGTCCAGCAATGCCGCTTGGCGTTGGTGGTGATCAATACTGGTGGTATTCCCAGACAGAAACCACTTACTGGGCGACATTTGCCCATGTGTCCTGGTCTGTTAGCGATGATTTTGTCTTAAGTGGCGGTATCCGTTACTTGGAAGAAGAAAAAGACTTTAGTAATGTATTAGAGTCATCGGTTAGTACGGCTACGTGGCAGACTTCTAATGGTCTTGATGTGCCTTTGAATGGCTCATGGAGTCTCTTTAATACACTCGCTCCTTTTAATGGAGATGGTAATGTTGAAGACAGCCGTGATACCGATGCCGTAACGTGGCAAATCAGTGCGACCTATCATTTATCAGATGATATAACGACTTATGCGACTGTCGCTAAAGGTGGTAAAGGTGGTGGTTGGGTCGGTAATACCAGCGGGTTGACTGCTGCTGAGCGAGCATTCGATGATGAAGAAGTTCTCAATTTTGAAGTGGGTGTAAAAAGCTATCTTCTTGATCGTCGTATGCAGTTAAATGCTGCGGTATTCCATGGTCAGTATGATGATTATCAGGTAGCAGGTTTTACCGGTTTAACCTTCGCGGTATCCAACGCTAAAGAGGCTGTGGTTCAGGGGATTGAATTTGATGGCCGTTTCCTTATCAATGATGAGTTCTCGGTTGACTTTGGTGGTGCTTACATCGATACCGAATACAAAGATTGGGATGCGGGTGTATGTGCTCTTGGCGAAACACCTACTGCACCTAATGGAGTTGCCTGTATTCGAGATGGTGAAAGTTTTGCTTTCGTACCTGAGTTAAAATTCACTCTCGGTGTGCAATATGAGCAAGATATCAGTATCGGTACTGTTGTTGCGCGTGTTGATACCAGCTGGAGCGATGAATACCTCACCAACGCAAATATGAATGCTGCTGAAAAGCAAGATTCCTTTACGCTGGTTAATGCGCGTGCTGGCTTGACATTTGGTGACACTCAATCGTGGAATGCCAGCTTATGGGCGAATAACCTGACTGATGAAACGGTGGTGAATGTTTCGGGCATGGGTAACGTTGTTACAGCATCAACGCAGTATTTTTTAACTCAACCACGCACTATGGGTTTAACGGTTAGCTATACTTACTAAATGTAGTCGTCTCTCTATCTACGTTAACCAGATCAGCTTTTTGCTGGCCTGGTTTTTTTTTGAGTTTTTTAATGGGTAAAGGCGGCAAGGGTGGCGGTTGGGCTGGCAACACCAGTAAGCTAACGGCGGCGCAACGTGAGTTTGTAGACGAAGAGGCGATGAATTACGAGGTAGGTCTGAAGAGCTATTTACTGGATCACATAATGCAACTGAATATGGCGCTCTTTAGAGC
>DRHD01000141.1 GCA_011049795.1 Porticoccus sp. | reverse complement strand
GAGTGTCGCTTGCAGTGATATCGCAACCCCGGCAAAAATTGCCAGCAATGGCAGGTATTTCATCTTACACCTCCCGCAAAAAATCACGGTTTGCAAAACGGACCTTCGGCTTAAGCGCATATTTGATCAGAACACTGGGGGGTAAATCGAATGCGCAGGTGATCGAATGGGCGCACCGACAGGCGTATATTGCATTGGGTAATCTACTGACGTCAGCGGCAGTGAGTGGTATCGACACGTGTCCTATGGAGGGCATTGATCCCGCCGGATTCGATGAGGTATTGGGCTTAAAAGCACTGGACCTGACCACCTCGGTGGTCTGCACGCTGGGGTACCGCAATACTGCCGATAAACATGCACTTAAGCCGAAGGTCCGTTTTGCAAACCGTGATTTTTTGCGGGAGGTGTAAGATGAAATACCTGCCATTGCTGGCAATTTTTGCCGGGGTTGCGATATCACTGCAAGCGACACTCAACGCACGCTTGGGCGTGTTATTACAAAATACGCTGTTAGGTACAGGTATCGCCTTTATGGTTGGCTGCCTACTGTGTTTAACCCTTGTTGCTGTCACCGGAAAATTAAATATAAAGGCGACAAGCGTACAGACGGTGCCTGTGTACCTTTGGTTTACCGGTGGAGCGCTGGGCGCGCTTGGAGTCGGGCTGTTGTACTTTTTAATTCCAAAGATGGGTATTGGACCGATGACGGTTTTCTCGTTAGTTGGCCAGCTTCTGGTTGCAACGGCTGCCAGCCATTTTGGTTGGCTTGATCTGCCCCAGAACCCTGTTACCGTGCAAAAGCTGATTGGTTTTTTTGCACTTTTTACTGGGGTTGTGTTAGTGAATGGAGATAAAATCTATGCACATTGATAGCGCTAATCTCAATAACCTGACCCAACTGTGGCAACGCTACGGCGCTCAATCACTGTATGAAGATGATCAACTTCATCTGCGTAAGAATATCAGTTGGCCTAACCGGGTATGGGCCGATATGGCAAGGCCGGTGTCGGAAAGAAGCCTGCAGCAAACTGCAAAAAATGCACCTGATGCAGCACTCTTTGCGCTTTGGCCCGCTATGACAGAAGATGGGCCAGCCGCACCGCAAGTGACTGTTGATGCGTTAGTGCGTCAGAGCCGTGACTGGCAACCGGCAGTTCAGCACACGGCCATGGCACTGCAGCTGGATAAGCAACTGCCGGTTAATACCCAAACTGTGGCTCGATACCCGATACATATTAAATACCTTAGCGATGATACTGATATTGCAGCCTGGGTAGCTACAGGGAGCAAGGCGTTTGGCTATACCATTGATGCAAATGCCATTGTGCCGTTGCTGGCTTGTGAGGATATCCAGATATTGCTTGCTTATAACGAAGACTCTCAGCCTGTTGCAACAGGGCTACTGTTTAAAACCGGTGATGTTGTAGGTATTCATCAGATTGGTGTACCGGCTGATCATCAAGGTAAGGGCTACGCGACACAAATGATGCGCTTTCTCATTCAAAGCGCCGAGAAATGGCAGGCAGACTATGTTGTTCTGCAAGCGACAGAAGCGGGAAGGCCGGCGTATCAAAAATTGGGCTTTGTTGATCAGTTTTTGATTACTTATCTGCAGAGGTATAAAAGCTGATTGTAAGCCTGTTACTCAAATTGCTGCGCAATTACGTACCAGCTTAGCTGGCCTCTGTACTGGGTGCTGGAGCGTCAAGCTGAATAGCGAAACTATCAAAGACCGTATGAAAGTCGGATCAGTTCATAGTAGTCTGAGATCGTAATTAAAGGGGTCAGACCCCTTTAATTTTTAAAATTTAATCCCTCCGTCACCTTTTTATTAATCCTTATTCCTCGCAACAATCTCGCTTATCAACTCAACAGAAAATAACGATTTAGACAGGTACTGCTGACCTCCAGCTTTAGCCACCAGAATAAGCCCTAAATCGGTTTCTATAACGCGCTCGATATCTGCCCACAATAGCGCTGTTTGCGTACAGGGGTTCTGTGTTTGGATCCCATTTTCATCTATGGTTAATTTTACCTCACCACCAGAACTTTTCCCCCACATCTGCCGTGTTAACCACCAAGCTCGTCGAAATCGAATATGAATCAGCTCCAGCACAGCCAAAGCAATTAACATGCTACCTACGACCTTAGGTTGCTCCGTAAACACCAGTAATCCCGCACCAGCAGCAAACAGTACTACAGGAAATAGATAATTGAGCTTGGCATTTTTTCTATAGGGTAAAGACTGATCAAAACACTCAGCAAGGTAATCTCGAGATAAGATAAATTGAGTACTAAAAGACTGCATAGAAACCATTTATTGTGTCTGGGTAATTCTTTATGCTTATTCCAATTACATCACATTTCTTCAAAAAAACCTCGGCTTAGATCCACATAACGCCAAGGTTTGGGGCCGCAGTAGTTTGCGGTCCCAGCCCCGCAGGGGCGCCTAACACCGCCTTGTTATGAGTTGGTACATAGTCTGAATTATACACTGACGGCTTTTCTCCTATTCTAGAGCCCATACTAAACCTGGGCCTTAGCTTATTGCAGCAAGACCGACAATAAGTACGATGACAACGAAGAGTCCCACGAAAAACCAGTTTTCCTTAAACTTCCACCACGGTTGCTCGAGTAGATGCCTCCTCGCCGCTCTCTCCTTTTTACTTCCTTTCTTCTTCTTACTCATAACGCTCCATTAACCGGCCGCAATAGGGTTGCGAAGCAACGCTTTTGTTGGTCGGGTTGAATGGCTTATTAGATTTCACGAAGCCTATTTTTTTCCTTTCTTCCCTTTATCTTTTGATTTTTTGTCCTTCTTGTTATCTTTATCGTCCTCTTCGTCTTTCTTATCTTTGGACTTCTTTTCCTTGCCCTTCTTTGATTTCTCGTCGTTTTTACTTGTCATATCGTCTTTGTGGCTTGATCGATCCTCTGCCGAAGGTTGGTTTTTTTCGCCAGCCCATTTGGGTTTTTCTGCATTCACGCTAAAAGATGCTAATGTAAGAAAGATGGCAAAGAAATAAATTATACTTTTCATAAAATTTCTCCTGACTATTTAAATATAATTATTAAATCTAACAGTTTATTCAAGTGCCAATGGTGCTATATCACTTTGACCTACTATCATATTCCTGTATCTATAAATATCAAGGACTTACAATCTTACATTTGGTGATATAGCGCCATTGGCCGCTGATCTAGGGAATAGACGGTGGAGGGATGTGCCAAAACTTTATTTTAATCGCCTAATAGCATTCTTTAACACCTTCAACCTTTCCTGCCCCTCACTGCCATAACGCATATGTTCATAAACAGAATTTATACCTTTCACTTGCCGCGCTAAGTCAGGCCTTCGTTCAGCAACCCGCTGTGCATAAGCTCTTGGCCCCTCCCCTGTTTCTCTGGGAATTCCGGCCTTTTCCAAGGTCTGACATAAACGTAAAAATACCCGGTCCAGTTCATCGTGTTTTGAACTGAACCTGTACCGCAATTGCCAGAGGGCCAGTAGACCCAGCAGACCTCCACCGGCTATCAGTAGAGCCAATGCAATCCTTAATGGGTTGTAGGCACCCAACCATTTTTCCAATAGGTCTTCCTGAATACTATCGTAACCCAACACCCAACGCGCCCAGCTGTAGTTCAGTGAATCCAGTTTCAGCCGTAAATTATTAAGCCAATTAATATGCCGAAAGTGCATCAGTGACAGGGGTGAGTCGGCTAAAAAGCCTTCGTTATCCCCCAGGGCCTCTTCAAGGTTGGCTTCAATGCGTTCTGGTGCCACTGCGGCAGTGGGATCAACCCTGATCCAGCCTTCCCCTGCTATCCAGACTTCAGCCCAGGCATGGGCATCGTATTGACGAACTAACAGGTAGTTATCTGGGTGTCGCTCCCCACCCTGATATCCGGCAACCACTCTGGCAGGGACACCCGCGGCACGCATAAAAAACACAAAGCTGCTGGAGAAGTGCCCACAAAAACCACGTTGGGTATCAAACAGAAATTCATCCACGCTGTGCTTACCTAATAGCGGGGGCTGTAATGTGTAGACAAATTTCTCGTTATAGAGGCCCAGCACCTTTCGAACCAATGCCTTATCGTTACTGATTTCTCTCCGCCAGCGTTGAGCCAGTTCCACCGTACGCGGGTTGTAGTCCGGAGGTATTTCTAACTCAATGGATCGACGGTAATTCGATAAATCATTGGCGGCTATTTTGTAGTCGAGCCAGCTATCAACCTCGTACTGTTTTTTAGCGGTAACCGGCACTGATGACAGAAGCCAGAAGTCACGGGTTAGGGCGACACCGGTACTTTGAGGAACCGGTGTGGGCAGGCTATACAACCAGGGCTGTTGTGATGGCTCCATCACCACACTGTAGCGAATGGGCTGCCCACGGCGTTCTATGAGTGAATCCCAAGGCTGGATGGATTTGCCAAACCATTGTAAAAAGCCCCCATCTCTATAACTATCAAGACCAGACCGGGACCACTGACGGCCATCAAAATCTGATAGCACTAACCCTCGCCAATACAGCTGGTGCTGGCGAGGTATTTCCCCGTCAAAACTCACCCGAAAAGCTAAATCGGCGGAGCGCCCAAGGCGGCTGTAATCCCCCGGGCTCATGGTGTCGGTAACGCCAGTTTTTGCACTGTGGCTCTGAATCGGCACAGCCCAAAGGGAACCCAGTCTGGGCATAATAATAAACAGCAGTATCATCAGCGGTATGGCCTGTAACAATATAACCAGCCCCTTCTTCAGGGGGCGTAGCGCATGAGACCGGGGCCAAGATCGAAACTGAGTCTGGGCCTGAACTTGAGACTGGGTCGAAAGCAATACATCCCCCTGATGCAAACCCACCAAGGCAGCAATAATCAGTAAAATACAGCCTAGAATGTAAATGGCATTGCCAATGCTCTGATCAAACAATGCCTGAACCGCTGCGATAAAAAAGGCCAAAAAGACCACCAGTAGTGCATCTCGCCGGTGTTCCATTTCTAACAGTTTTAAGGTGTAGGCAGAGACCAACAGCGCCACCATAGGCTCTAAACCAATCAGCTTGCCGTATTCCAGAAACAACCCAGCCAGGCACATGGCCAACAGGCTCAGTTTTACCCAGCGGCTTGGGGTTGGCCAGACGCCCCGATAACGTTGCACACGCCAGATGACAGAAACTAATGCCGCCAGTGTTATCCAATTTGGTAGATGGGCTGAGTGAATTAAAATGACGGCAGCGAAAGCTAACAACAACCAGACCAGCGCATTTCTATGAATTTGCCAAGCGGGGATCATAAGCCCTGTCCCCTTACTTGCTGACCCCTTACCTTCTGGTCCCCTGCTTGCCCCCTATTCGGCACTTCAAACAGGGCCAGTTCACGGAGCACTTTCAGGCGATGCGCCTCGTTGTTATCTGGCAGTATTTCTATGCCCGGTAACCTCAGACCGTAAGCTTTGTCGGTACCAGAGACCTGCAACAAACCACCACAGAGCCGGGATAAACGCGCCTCACGATCAAGTGCAGGATAATCATCCCAGTCCAACCAGATGCGCTCATCCTGATAATCCGCATAGTGCTTGGTATACATGCCCTGTTCCTTGGCATATTGCTTCCAGGCTACTTTTTTCAGTGAGTCACCTGTTTGATACTCATTAAGCCCGACAAAATCTTCACTGCCATCACCCACTTGCAGAGGGCCTTCTCCTCGACTATTGGCAACAAAGGTCTTTGGTGAATCGAATACCGGTTGTGGATAAATTAAGCAGCTGATGTCGAGGTCAACTTTAGTCCAGACCCTCAGTAAACCCAGAGGATAGACACTTTCAAGCGTCAGCCTGCCCGGGTTATAAAGACCGCGCCTTGGCGCATACAGAGGCACTTTTATGCGAGTCTCTTCCTGATCCCCCAGCGTTGTGATGACCGCGTCTTCACCCACGAAGTAGAGGCTCAAGCTTTCACGATAACGGGGCTGCTCCTGACGCAAGACCACATCAACCACCAGTTGCTCTTTGGCAAACGCGGGTGTTGCCCTGGCAAAACTCAGTGTTAACCCCGATAGGTTAGAAAAACTATGCAGAATGACGACCACAAATACGGATACCAGCAAGCAGGTAATGGCAAACACCACATTGTTTTCATAATTGGTGGCCACTAGCCAGCAAAGTAGAATCAATAATAAGAAGCCAAAACCGGCTTTAGAGGGAAAGATAAATAAACTGCGATTGTTCAACGAGACTGAACGAGATGGTGGTAAACGTCGATAAACCCAATGTGAGAAGCGGTCGCGAAAAAACTGCCCCAACCTCTCAACCATGGTTATTACTCCTATGAATAACGCTGTGTTTTTCCAATTAATGCTCTTAAGACTGTACGGCTAGATAATATCCACGGCATTGAGCACCTTTTGCACCAGCACCTCGCCAGATTGACCTGAAAATTCGGCTGAGCCTCGCAAACGATGCCCTGCAACACTCGGCAATACGGCCTGAATATCTTCAGGAATCACATATTGGCGATTCTGGATGAACGCCCAGGCTCGGGCGCTCTGCAAGGTAGCAAGGGCACCCCGAGGCGATAAGCCGGTGAAATACATAGGATCATCACGGGTAAATTGAACCAGCCGCTGTAAATAATCCACTAGGCTTTCAGACACGTTTACCTGCAACACTTGTTGCTGGATTTTCAACAGTTGCTCGGATGATATAACCGTTGGAATAGTCGCAAGCTGCTTTCTGGGATCAGCCCCTGACAGCATTTCACGCTCTGAAGCAGGGTCTGGATAACCCAATTCAATACGCATTAAGAATCGATCCAACTGAGACTCTGGCAAAGGGAAGGTGCCGGCCTGTGTGATTGGGTTTTGTGTGGCAATGACAAAGAACGGCTCAGGCAATGGTCGAGTTTCGCCCTCAACGGTGACCTGCCCTTCAGCCATGGCTTCCAATAATGCACTTTGGGTTTTAGGTGTCGTGCGGTTTATTTCATCAGCCAGCAATAGCTGGTTAAAAATAGGGCCGGGATGAAATTCAAAATGTGCTTTGGTTCTATCGTAGATAGAAACCCCGAGAATATCGGCGGGAAGCAAATCACTGGTGAATTGGATGCGACTGAAAGAAAGGCCTAACACCTTGGCAAAGGCGTGAGCCAAGGTGGTTTTTCCCATACCGGGTAAGTCTTCGATCAATAAATGGCCTTGGGCGAACATACAGGCCAAAGACAATTTAATCTGCTGTTGTTTACCCAGCAAGACTTTACCGACATTGGAGACAATCTGGTCTACAACCTTTTGCATTAAATTCAGACTCCGCAGATGTCACAACGTGTCACGAAGCGAACCCAAAGATTAAATCGCCGAAAGACCCCGTAACAGGTCTGCTTTAATATCTTTTATGTCTTCCAAGCCTACCGCAATACGAATAAGATTTTCGGTGACCCCTGTCTCAGCTTTCTGCTTATCGGTCAATCGGCCGTGGGTGGTTGTGGCTGGATGAATAATCGTCGTTTTGGCATCACCCAGGTTGGCGGTCAACGATAACACCTGCGTACCATCGATCACCTGCCAGGCCTGTTCACGCCCACCTTTCACTCGAAAAGACAGCACGCCACCAAAAGCACGCTGTTGCTTAGCAGCAATGGCGTGACCAGGATGATCCGTTAATCCTGTATAGAATACTTGTTCCACTTGGGGCTGTTGCTGTAACCACTGTGCAAGCTCTAGGGCACTAGCTGAGTGGGCATCCATTCTCAATCTAAGGGTTTCCAGACCTTTGAGGAATACCCAAGCATTGAATGGGCTCATGGTCGGGCCAGCACTGCGAATAAAGGACAGTACTTCTTCTACCAGCTCACTGCGACCAGCAACAACACCACCCATGCAACGGCCTTGGCCATCGATGTATTTAGTCGCCGAATGAATAACTAAATCAGCACCCAGCTTAAGTGGCTGTTGCAGCGCCGGGGTACACAAACAATTATCTACTACCAACAGAGCCTCGTTGCTCTGCGCCAATGCAGCGAGTGCTGGAAGATCTGCCACATCACACAGGGGGTTTGAGGGCGTTTCCAAAAACAGTATTTTGGTCTCGGCACAAATGGCCTGCTGCCATTCATCGAGGTCTGTGAGTGATACAAATGTTGTCTTAATACCAAAACGACTCAGGTATTTATCAAGTAATACGGTGGTTGTACCAAAAACACTACGTGAACAAACGATATGGTCACCAACCTGTAGCAAGGCGATACAGGTGCTGAGAATAGCCGCCATACCAGAAGACGTTGCCACCGCTTGTTCCGCACCTTCCAGAGCGGCAATGCGCTCTTCAAAAATACGTACTGTCGGGTTGGTATAACGAGAATAAACATTACCCGGCTGCTCACCAGAGAAGCGAGCTGCCGCCTCGGCCGAATCAGCAAACACATAACTTGAGGTCAAAAACAGGGGTTCACAGTGTTCACCTTCTGCCGTGCGTACATGTCCCGTACGGATGGCTAGAGTATCAAGTCCAGCACCGGCCAGAGGATCATAGCTGTCATCATCTATCATTTATTCAGCTTCCACATCGGTATTGTGTAGACCAATCACTTCACCACTGCCTGAGTCTACAGGTCTACCATTCTTTAATTTAGCGTTATCATTTCGAGCTG
>DRHD01000140.1 GCA_011049795.1 Porticoccus sp. | reverse complement strand
GCTATGGCGTATGGTACGAAGGGATCAGCGGCGACATAGGGTTCCGGTGGCTGATAACAGGCATTGGTGTAAGACCACACCTTGCCGGTACGGCTGAGCTCGACCTCGTCAAAGTCGCTGCTGTCACAGCTGGGGTTTTTGCAGTAGGTAAATTGTTTGGGGAAATAATAGGTGCCACAGTCTTTGCAGCAAGAGCCTATCAGGTGAGGTTGATCGGCATCCATGGTATACCAGCCCTCGATGGCCGGTACTTGGGGCTTATCGCTCATGGTTTCTCTCCGCTTGATGCTATAGGGCCCTGAGAATTTCGATTCAGGGCTACGGTGGCGAGCAAGGATACTACCGGCTTGGATTGACTGCAAGTTACGCAAAATGACGTTAAAGGAATAATGTGTGCTGTTTTGCGTAGATATTGATCGCTATTATCGATTATCTTAACTTTTGCTGAGGCCGGAGACGGCAGACGAAAGTGTAAACTTCCCGCTGCGTGAGTGCTGATCTTATTTGTCACCCCTATGACTGTTTATGCACTTGTTCATTGCTGGTCACTCCGTACTATAAGAGGCTGTTTCTAACCCCTTTAAAGTCCCTTTCAAGCCCTGATCTTAGAGGGCACACTGTAGAGGAAGAATAATGAAAGTCGAATTCACTCCGGAACAGGACGCGCTGCGAAAAGAGTTACGCACCTATTTCGAAAAAATGATGACGCCAGAACTACAGGCGGAAAGCAAAGAAAGCATGGGCGAGGGCGGTGGCCCGCTGTGGAAAGAAGCCCTGCAACAAATGGGCAGGGATGGCTGGATCGGTATCGGCTGGGAAGAAGAGTTTGGTGGCAAGGGCTTGAGCGCTATCGAGCAATTTATCTTTGTTGAAGAAGTCATGCGGTGCGGTTATTCCTTCCCCTTCTTGACCACGGAAGCGGTTGGCCCGCAGTTGGCTAACGTCGGTAATGAGTGGCAGAAAAAAGAACTTGTGCCGAAAATTTTGGCCGGTGAATGCCTGATTGCGATTGGCTATTCCGAGCCCGGTGCCGGTACAGACTTGGCCAGTGTTAAAACCACCGCGGTTAAAGAGGGTGATGAGTGGGTCATCAATGGTCAGAAAATGTGGACCAGTTTGGTTAACTTTTGTGATTACGTCTGGTTGGCGGTGCGCACCGACCCCGATGCACCGAAAAAACATAAGGGAATATCGATCTTTTTGGTACCGACTGATGATCCCGGTTTTAGTTTGACACCAGTGCACACTTTAGGCGGCGTGCGCACCAATGCCACTTATTACGACAATATTCGTTTGTCAGAAAAACATTTAGTGGGTGAATTACACGGCGGCTGGAAGTTAATCACCGGCCAGCTTAATCGCGAGCGTTTAAGTTTGGTCAATGTTGGGCCTACCTCAGCCTTTTTTAATAACGTCGTCGAATGGGCGCAACAGACGGATTTACCAACCGGCGGTAAAGTCATCGATGAGCCCTGGATTCAAATCAACTTAGCCAAGGTACGGATGGGCATTGAAGCGTTGAAGTTGATTGTTTACAAACAAGCTTGGGCGATGACTGCAGGGAATTTAGAAATGGCAGATGCTTCAGCGGCCAAGGTTTATGGTTCGGAGTTCTTTATTGAAGTGTATCGCCTGATGGGTGAGATAGTCGGGCAAGCATCAATGATCAATCGCCATTCCGAACAAGGGGTGGTATTGCAGGCGCGTATTGAGCAGCTCTATCGTACCGCTTCTATTATTACTTTTGGTGGCGGCACAAACGAAGTGCAGCGTGACATTATTGCAGCAGCGGGTCTTTGGATGCCGCGTGCTTCTCGATAGGGGGAATTGTTATGGATTTTGGATTCACAGAAGAACAAAAAGACGTACAAAACCTGGCTAGTGAAATTTTAACCGACTTGGTAACGCCGGAAGTCTTAGCGCAGTACGATGAATATCATGCTGATCGTTTTGATCAAACTTTATGGAGTAAGCTCGCTGAAGCCGGTTTGCTCGGTGTCGCGCTGGATGAACAGTTTGGCGGTATGGGTTTTGGTTTTACCGAGTTGGCCTTATTTATTGAAGAGGTGGGCCGCAGTATTGCACCGGTGCCGGTGATTCCACATTTGGTGTCAGCCGCAATGCCCATTCAGAAGTTTGGCAATGAAGAACAAAAAGAGCGTTTATTACCCGCGGCGGTCAGCGGTGACATAATCCTAACCGCGGCATTGATGGAAGCCTTTAATGAAAATCCGGCCACGCCTGAACTGACTGTTGCTACGGCGACCAATGAAGGTTACCTGCTTAATGGTGATAAAAGCTGCGTGCCGTTTGCCACGCAAGCAGAACGAATTATCGTCTCGGCAAAAACGGATAAGGGTGTGGTGGTGTTATTGGTAGACCCACAAGCTACCGGTGTGCAGTTGCAGCCGATAAAAGTCAGCACCTATGAACCGCAGTTTCAACTGAGCTTAACGGATGTCCCTATTACCAAAGCTGATGTGTTAGTGGTAGAGGCTGATGGCGCTGAGGCAATGAAATGGATTGCCGAGCGTACCACGGCGGCTTTATGCGCGCACCAGTTGGGTGTGGCTGATAAGTCCATGCGGATGACGGCTTCTTATACCTCTGAACGCAAGCAGTTTGGTGTGCCTGTCGCGACCTTTCAGGCAGTCGGTCACCGTGCCGCTAATTGTTTTATCGATGTGGAGTGTTTGAAACTCACGGCCTATCAAGCGGTATCGTTGTTAGATAGTGAGGCGGATGCCACGATTGAGGTGATGATTGCCAAAGCCTGGGCGGGTGATGTCGGTCATCGGGTCAGCTATGCCTCACAGCATCTGCATGGTGGTATGGGCATTGATCGCGATTATCCTCTATGGCGTTTATGCTTATGGGCTCGGCATAATGAAATGATGTTGGGTGGCACGGCTAAACAGTTAGCTGAGTTAGGTAAGAAAATTGCTGCGGGTGAAGCTTTTTGTAAATAATCCGGGCATCAAACTGAGAAGGGAGCATAGCTGTAGGATATATAGCTGCTCCCTTTTTTTTGGCCAGAATAAAACCACCCTTTGAAAACCCCTGCTATAGTTTATGAATGTTTATACGTACGTAATTTAAGTGCATGACTAATTGGGTGGATTCCATGGTGGAGCAGGCGAGCGATCGTGGCCGGGTGCTGTTGATTGACGATTCAAAGTTAATCCGCAAGACCGCAGAAAAAATGCTGGATAAAGTATTCACGCTGGTATTGGCAGTCGATGGCGTTGATGGTTGGGAAATCCTGGCAAAGGATGGCGATATACAAGTTATTTTCTGTGACTTGATGATGCCCAATATGGATGGCTTTCAATTTTTGGAAAAAGTGCGTTCCAGCGACGATGAAAGAATCCGGCAGCTACCGGTTATTATCGTCACCGGCGCGGATAATAGTGAACCGGCCAAAGAAAAAGCCTTTGCCCTGGGCGCGACCGATTTCATTACCAAGCCGTTTAACGCGACTAATCTCAGGGCGCGAGCCGAAGCTTATATCGGGCATCAGCGACAGACTAAAACACTGTTGGAACAAGTCAACCTTGATACCTTAACCGGCTTGCTCAATAAAGAAGGTTTTGAAGACCGCCTCGCTAAAGATATCTCCTTTATCACCCGGCACCAGCACAGTTTATCGACCTTGCTGATTGAGTTGGATGATTATAAAACTCTGTTTGAGCATATTGGTCGCGCCGGTTACGACAGCATTTTAAAACAGATTGCTAAAGTTATTCAGCGCTCAGTGCGCAGGGAGGATACCGTTGCGCGAACGAGCCTGGCGCGTTTTACGGTGTCCTTGCCGACAGCGAAAGGTGATGGTGCACTCACTTTATCCCAGCGTATTTGTCAGCAGGTGGCGGCGTTTGGGATCCGCTTCAAGGGTGAAAAAATTACCATTAGTTTATCCATTGGTGTGGTGAATGTAACATCAGGTCAGCACCCGGAATTACCCGAGCTGTTAAAGGCCATTCGACAGGCGTTGGCAACAGCGCAATCCAAAGGTAAAAGCCAAGTCCATGTGCAGGGCTTGGAGGGTCAGGTGCTGGAAACGCGTGTATCCATTGATCAGTTATTACGTGAGTTGGCGTTTAATGGCAAACTGACCACGGAGGTGGATATGGATAATTTGGTGACATCGCTGAAACCCATTGTCGCTTTGCTGAATCAATCGCAAAAACAGGCATTAATTGATTCCGTAAAATTGTAGTTATTCAGAGCCGTCCTTCCTAATCGTATTTGAATCCGCCTGAATGACTGAGGCTAGCGCTAATGGCTCACTGCTTATCCTGCTGTTGGCAACAATCTTTCATGCGCTGAATATTGGCCTGTTGTTCGGCCAGCCAGTCTTTGTCGCTAAGATTGGAGGCAGGCCGGATAACGACAAAGTTCAGATTTAGCGCGAGCATTTTATTAACGATATTGGCCTGCGGGTCGTCCTCCCAGATAAATAGAGTGTTGTCAGTCTGCGTCACTAAGCGCTCTAAGGTATGCCATTGTTTTTCGTCGGGCATTTGATCTGGCTCCCAGTGTAGCGAGTGGCCAGGCAGGTTGTATTGTCGTTCAAAGTATTGGTAGACCGGGTGCGAATAGATAAGCGTTTTTCCTGCAAGCCGTTTGGCCTGCTGCTGATAAGCCTGATCCAGAGATGAGAGTTCTGCTATTAGTTGTGCTTCGCGTTGGCGAATATTGGGCATTTCTTCGGGCCAGCGTTTTTCCAGTGCTTGAGATATTACCTGGGCTTGCTGTATCGCCTGGCTCATATCCATCCATGTAGTAAAAGCCAGTGCACCGTGAGAATGCTCGGCGGTGGGGCCGTGGCTATGGGTGCTCTGGTTTGAGAGTTCAATGTAATCCTGGCTAAAGCCCTGGCTGGAATTGATTAGTTTTGCGGGGCTGATGGCCACCTTGTCGAGCCACTTGGAGTAACCGGCGCCATTGAGTATTAGCAGCTCTGCTTTTTGTAATCGTAAAGCCTCATCAATCGTCGGTTGCCATTCTGCAGGGTCGCCTTCAGTGGGCGCAATCATCGAGACCTCGGCAAGCTCACCCGCCAGTTGTTGGGTAAAATATTGGAGCGGCGCATTGACCGCAATAATCTCGGCGGTCTGGTCAGGTTTTGTTGTTGTACTCGTTGTTGAGTGGGTAGTGGTGTCGCCACAGGCAGTAATCCCCAGGCTAATGACGAAGATGTAGAACAAACAGCTAAGTCGGTGTCCAAGTTGATGGCCAGTCATGATCAGTCCACTAAAAGTTGTTGAAGAAGTTGCACACCATAATATTCAGTAGCCAGTATTAATAAACCTGCTAAACAGGCGCTAACGAATAGTACGCAAATTATTTCGGTCGCCATCAATAATCGAATTTGCATTCGGCTAGCGCCAATGCGAGAGAGTGTAAAGCGCTCGCCTTTGCGTAAACGCAGTGACAGTAAAAAGACCAGTAAGGCAATAACGCCGGTAGCAATAGCAACTAGAATGATGCCGATGACGATATAGTTACGAACGGTAAAAACGGTTTCCAAGAGCTCGCTGATGACCCGTTGTGAGCGAACAATCTGTACATCACTTCGTTCTTGTTGGTATCGCCCAATCAGCAGTGCGGCTGACTTGCTGTCTTTGGTAATGGGAATAATGGCACTTAAGGGGCGCTCAGTATCACTGCCGTGAAAATGAAAACTGTCGATATTGTCCGTGGTGATTTCGTTGTATTGCCGCACCGAAGCATTGGCGACGATGTTATTGTCTTCTTTTTTAAGTATCTGTGCAGCGGCGTCTGCTGTTGCGAGGTTTTGGTGACCATGTCCTAAGCCCTGAATGACCCAGCTGGTTTTGACGTCGACAAATATCGCTTGATCGTCGGGGCTAAAGGCAGGCTTTAGAATTCCCACAACAGCCATTTTCAGCGGATAAATACCCGCAATATCAAAAACACTTTCGGGTGAAGAAATAACAAAATCACCGACATCCAGTTGCAGTTCTGCGGCAACATTGGCCCCTAACACGGCTTCACCGAGCAGCACGGCTGGACGGCCTTTGGCAAATTGTAATTGTCGATACACAAGATAGTCAGGGCTAGTGCCCACAATAGGGTGGCCCTGTGCGCTAAAGCGATAATACAGCGGAATGGCTGCAGCGAGGCCAGTATCCTCAAGCTTACTCACTTCCTGGTAATCCAGTGTGGTTGGCGCTTGCGTTTGAAAATACAGACTGCCTAGTGATAGCTCTAACGGGCTGCCTGTGGCGCCAATAACCAGCGGAGTGTTGTCTGCCCGTAGCAAAAGCTGTTCAGCCGTTTGGTCGACAATACTTTGGATGGCAATCGGTAACCAGGTCACTAAAGTAATCGCGAAAATAAGCGTCAGCAATTTGGCTTTGTGATAACGGATATATTGCCCGCTGAGATAGAAGATATTATTCATTCCGTGACTGCCTTATCCGCTATAGGCGCTAACAGTGTAGCCATATCGATCACCCGGTCGAAGCTGGGTAGTAGTGAGTGGTCGTGAGTCACCGTGAGTAGTATCTGCTGTTTCTCTCGGCATTGCTGTAACAAATTGTTCAAAACCGCTTGCTTGTTGTCGGGGTCCAGATTGCCGGTAGGCTCATCCGCCAATACCAGAGAGGGTTCTAATAGCAGTGCCCGACAGACGGCCACGCGTTGCCGCTCGCCCTGTGAT
>DRHD01000139.1 GCA_011049795.1 Porticoccus sp. | reverse complement strand
GCATGGCTGTGAATGTGGCTTCATCGACAAAATGGTAGTTAATGCCATCCTCCTCACCCGGGCGTTTAGGGCGGGTGGTGTGGGAGACTGAAACGCAGATATCATCACAGTCTTCGAGCAGAGCATTGACCAAGCTGGTTTTACCCGCACCGGATGGCGCAGAAATGGTGTACAGGGTGCCTCTAGTGGACATGGGTTTTGGGTACTCCGCCTATTCTATATTCTGGATCTGCTCCCGCATTTGCTCAATCAGTACCTTGAGCTCAACGGAAGATTGGGTAGTGTCGCTGGCGATGGATTTTGAGGCAAGGGTATTTGCTTCGCGGTTAAGTTCTTGCATCAAAAAGTCCAGGCGCCTGCCGATGGGCTCACGACGGTTTAGTACTTGGCGAATCTCGCTCAAGTGGGTATCGAGTCGATCTAACTCTTCATCCACATCAGCTTTCTGGGCGAGAAAGACCAGCTCTTGTTCTAAGCGGTCGCTATTCAGGTCGGCACTGACTTCGTGTAAGCGGTCTATAATTTTTTGTTTCTGTGCGGCCAGTAGTTGCGGTAATTTGGTGCGAACGGTATCAACTTCTGAAGTAATGGCATCGAGCCGTTGCTCAATCAATGCCTTGAGTTTTTCACCTTCACGACCCCGGCCTTCTTCGAGCTGTATTAAGGTGTCTTCAAATAGTGTTGTCAGCGCTTGTTTGAGAGCATCTTTATCGACTTCTGGCTCTTTCAATGCGCCGGGCCATTTGAGGATATCTAGTGGTGAGACTGGAGCGGGGTTTTCCATTTGGTTGGCTAGTTGCTCACAGGCTGAGATGTACTGCTGAGTTAGCTCTTGGTTTACAGCAACTTTTCCCGTGCCAGCCACAGTATTCAGTTGTAATGAGCAATCCACCTTGCCCCGTTGTAAATGTTTCCGAGTCAGTTCGCGTAATCCCATTTCGATCTCGCGCACGGTTTCTGGCATGCGGAAATTAGTTTCGAGATAACGGTGATTGACGGATCGAATCTCCCAGGCAGCGGTCCCCCAGTCACATTCGATGGTCTGGCGGGCAAAGGCAGTCATACTGCTGGGCATCTTGATCTCCGTGGGCCAAAAATTGGCGCATATGGTAACACGGCGCCACATAAGCGAAATAATTCCGCTAAAATGGCGTCCCCTTTTTCAAGCTGACAGGAAATACACATGACCCGACCCAGTGGCCGCCGCCCAGAACAACTTCGTAAGGTAAAAATCACCCGCAATTACACTAAGCATGCCGAGGGCTCGGTGCTGGTTGAATTTGGCGATACTAAGGTGATTTGTACTGCCAGTGTTGAAAATTCCGTGCCTCGGTTTTTAAGGGGTCAGGGTCAGGGTTGGGTAACTGCCGAATATGGCATGTTACCTCGTTCAACAGGTTCACGGATGGGGCGAGAAGCATCTCGTGGCAAGCAGGGTGGGCGAACCATGGAGATTCAGCGGTTGATTGGCCGGTCTCTCCGGGCTGCTATCAACCTTGAGGCGTTGGGTGAAAATACAATTACCATAGATTGTGATGTGATTCAGGCCGATGGCGGAACGCGTACAGCCTCTATTACGGGCGCTTGTGTGGCACTGATGGATGCCATCGCTCATTTGCAGAAAGCTGGCAAGGTGGTGGAGAACCCTCTAGCTAATATGGTGGCTTCAGTGTCCGTGGGAATGTACAAGGGTGTAGCGGTATTGGATCTGGATTATGCGGAAGACTCCAATGCTGAGACTGACATGAATGTTGTGATGAATAGTGAGGGTGGTTTTATTGAGGTCCAGGGTACCGCTGAAAAAAAACCGTTCTCAGAAGATGAGTTTCAGCAGATGATGGCACTGGCCAAGCGGGGTATTGCTGATTTAGTAAAGGTTCAGCAGATGGCGCTGGCACAATAGAGAGCCACAATAGCATGCTGTAATCGGTAGCCGGGGCGGTAACGCTTAGAAGTTGGGTGCTAGGATTTAGGGGCTGTGATTTCTGATCCTTCAGGGATTCGACATGGCTCCTTTATCAGCAGTGTTTTCTGACGACCGGTTTCACCACGAACTATGGATACTTTTCCCTTGGAGGTTCCGAACCATTTGCTGATTAATGCTATCAGGTGCTGATTAGCTTTTCCGTCCACTGGTGGTGCAGTGATACGAATTTTTAGCCGGTTATCGTGGAGGCCGGTAATTTCATCTTTAGAGGCTTTGGGCTGTAACAGACAGTGCAGTAACAAAGCTTCTTTCTGCCACTGATAGTGACTCTTTGTCCGAGAGTTCACCATTTAAAAGAGCCCTCCTCCACTTTTTCCAACCATTAGATGCCCGGGACGATAGGCATCGGTAATTGTAGGTAGTTAGCGATACCATGCACAAAAATTTGCAGCATCTGGATCACCAAAAACATAAAGATTGGGGACAAGTCGAGCCCTCCCAGCGGCGGAATAACTCGCCGAAAAGGTTCCATCACGGGAGCGAGTAGCTGGTTGAGCAAGAGTAGCACCGGGTGGTGGCTCTGCGGCGCAACCCAGCTGACAATAATGATGGCCAGCAGACCGTATAAGTACAGGTTGAGTACCAGTGATACTGCACCAACGGCCCCCCAGGAGAGTGCCAGAAGAATATTAATAAACCCGGCACTATTGATGGAGGCAGTGAGTTGAATGGCTATCCACTGAACCAACAGGGCCAGCACCAGGCTGGCCATATCGAAAGAGCGAAAGGTAGGAAACAATTTGCGGAGTGGTTTGCTGGGCAAGTGTGTGGCTTTGACCAGAAATCGTGAAATTGGGTTGTGGAAATCCGCCTTGACCCACTGCAATAAGAATCGCAACAACACGATAGATAAATAAAGGCTACCGATAGACTGAATCAGGAAAGTACCGGCTTGGGCAAATGTGTTCATAGTGTACCTTTTTTATAACTGGTCTTAATAATGGGTGTTGTCGTTATTAACGGGCTGTTTCCTTTGCCATTTCCTGTGCTCGTTCAACGGCACCCGTCATGGCTTTTCGGAAGAGGTCGGTGAGCCCCCCGTCCATAAAGGTTTCAATAGCGCGCTGTGTCGTTCCGCCGGGGGAGGTCACTCGGCGGCGCAATTCGGCAGAGTCTACATCACTTTCAATGGCCATTTTTGCTGCCCCCAGTGCGGTTTGCAAGGTGAGCTTGCGGGAAACTTCTTGTGTGAGTCCGAGTTCTACACCCACTTGTTCCATAGTTTCCATGATGAGGAAGAAATAGGCCGGGCCGCTGCCAGATACAGCAGTGACGGCATCTATTCCATCTTCATCGTCTAGCCAGCAGGAAATACCCACAGCATTTAGGATGTTTTCAGCCAGGGTTTGCTGAGTAGAATTGACCCGTGTGTTGGCAAATAACCCGGCAGCCCCTGTTTGTACCAGTGCGGGGGTGTTGGGCATGCAGCGAACAATCGGGGTTTCTTGTCCTAGCCACGCCTGTAGGGACGACATGGAAATGCCTGCCGCGATGGAGATAACCAGAGGCTGGTGCACCAAAGCTGCTTGAATTCCTTGGGATACTTGCTGCATGACCTGTGGTTTGACCGCTAAAATGACGACGTCGGCACTTGCCACTGCATGATTGTTATCACTGGTGGTATTGATGCCAAATTGTTGCGACAACCTGTCTCGATTCTCCCTCATGGGGTCACTGACAGTGATGTTGTTTGAAGAGTAGCCCTTCTCTAGCAGACCGCCTATAAGGCTGGTTGCCATATTGCCACCGCCAATAAATGCCAATGTTGAAGTGTTCACTCTGTTTTCCTTAAACATATGCTTGGTTTGTCTTTTATTTGGGGGCTTGTCT
>DRHD01000138.1 GCA_011049795.1 Porticoccus sp. | reverse complement strand
CTCTAACAGCCAATACCTATGCTGAGCATAGTGATTTAGAAGAAATTAGTGTCACAGGCTACCAGCCGAAACCTTCTCTTTTACTAGAAATCTCCGCCAAGGGTGAACCCAGCATTGATACGGCCGCACTATTGAAAACGGTGCCTGGCGCAAACACCAATAGCAATGGAGCTCTTACCGGCATTGCCCAATACAGAGGCTTGTACGGTGATCGAGTTAGTATTCATATTGATCATTCACCAACCCTGACCGGTGGTCCCAATGCGATGGACACCCCGCTCTCCTACACCCCCCCCATGTTGCTTAAGTCCCTTGAAGTTCATCGAGGCATTGCCCCAGTCAGCGTTGCGCAAGAAAGCCTGGGCAAATCCACAAGTGTTCTACCGCTATATCGATGACTACATTCAGGGCATTCCCAGCACAAATATGACCGCCAATATGGTGAGCACCATGATGAGTGGCAACCCGGCGCTGATGTTCGACAATATCGATGCAGAAATGTACGGCGCTGACTTGGGCTACGGCTACAAACTTTCCGATCATTTCAGTCTGGAAGGCACCTTGAGTTATGTTCGTGGTAAACGGGATGATGAAGACGATAACCTCTACCGAATCGCCCCCTTAAATAACCGGTTAGCTCTGGTCTATGGAAGTAACGCCATAAAGGTAAAAGTGGAATCGGTTCTGTACGCCAAGCAATCCAAAGTGTCTTCCTTTAATGATGAAGAAAAAACCTCCGGTTACGGCATTATTAATTTATTAGGGAGTTATCAGCTGACACAACAGCTCTCTCTATCCGGTGGTATAGAGAACCTGCTGAATCACCGTTATCAGGATCACCTCGCTGGCTATAACAGAAATAGTGATAGTGATATGGCTGTTGGTGACAGACTGGCTGGATCAGGAAGAAATGTTTATGTCTCACTGTCACTTAACTGGTAGCGGACTTAATTGGTAATAGGTTCATCTGATACCATAACGGAATGGCAATACATGACACATTAATTATCTCAGCGGCAAGGCAAAACCTTCGCCAACTGAGTATCATCAGAAACATCGCTCTTGGGGGCCAATTATTGGCCCTCGTTTTTTTTAGTCAGCTTCAGGATATCGGTTTACCGGTCATCACCCTGAGTACCGTGCTGGCCTTGTACGGTATCGTCATTGCAGCCACTTGGTGGCGCTCCTTTCAAAGCCCGGCCATTACCGAACCTGAATTCTTCAGTCACTTATTGATCGATATTCTGTTCTTTACTGCCCTACTGTATTTTAGTGGCGGGGCCTCTAACCCCTTTGTCTCGTACTATCTCGTTCCCATTAGTATCGCAGCGACCACACTCCCCTTGCGCTATGCATGGAGCATCGCCCTGCTATCACTGGGCGCCTACAGCTGGCTATTAGTGAATTACCTCCCTATCCCAGCACTATCGCCCGCACTAGAACAAGGGCACCACCATGACAACAGTAATAATCTGCACATTCTGGGCATGTGGTGTAATTTTGTGGTGAGTGCCCTGTTGATCACTTACTTTGTCACCCGTATGGCCAGCACACTCAAACAGCAAGAAATAAAACTGGCCCAACAACGAGAAGATCAACTCCGGGATGAACAAGTCATAGGCATTGGCACACTGGCGGCTGGTACTGCACATGAACTGGGCACACCACTCAATACCATGAAAATTCTGGTGGATGAAATGAGGGGTGAAATAAGAGATGAGATTAGGGACGAAAAACCAGATCTCGATGACGACCTGTCCATTCTGCAACAACAGATTGAGCAGTGTCGCACCACACTAAAACAGCTGGTTACCACCGCAGAAACGGCTACAGATAGCCTTGAAGTCAAACCGATTCGTGAATATTTCCACAAGTTACTGGAACGCTGGCAGGTAATGCGCCCAAAAACCCAAGCTAATATTCACTATGCTGACAACCTCCCGGAGTGTACAACCAGCTTTCACCCCACCGTGGCTCAATCACTTACTAGCCTGCTCAATAACGCAGCAGATGCCAGCCCGGAACAGGTGGACGTGGCACTATCCTGGGATACAAAATCTGTCGAACTCAGTATTCGAGATTACGGCGAGGGTATAACTCAGAAACAGCAGGAAACACTGGGCAAACCGTTCCATTCAGAGAAACCTGACGGTATGGGGCTTGGACTGTTTTTAACCCAGGCATCCATCAATCGCTACGGTGGAGAAGTCACCATAAGTCCCGCTGAAGGCAGAGGAACACTTACTAGGGTCGTACTTCCATTAATCGATGAACTGATCACAGGCAAAGAATCATGAGCCAAAAGACACTGTTAATCGTGGATGATGATTCGACCTTTTCCAGTATTCTTGGCAGGGCTTTGACACGCCGTGGATATCAGGTATTCACGGCAGAAACCGCCGCGGAAGCGGTTGAATTATGCACGCAACACCAACCCCAGCAAGCAGTAGTTGATCTCAAACTCGAAACAGAATCTGGGTTGAATATACTGCCCCAGCTAAAAGAGGTGAACCCCAATATACAAATGCTGATCCTGACAGGCTACTCGAGTATTTCTACCGCCGTAGAAGCCATCAAAATGGGTGCCATCAATTATTTATGCAAACCCGCAGGGGTAGAGGATATCCTCGCGGCCTTTAGCAATACCGCACCTAATCCAGGCGCCAGTATTAAAGAAACACCGCCCTCTGTAGATCGTTTGGAATGGGAACATATTCAAAAAGTATTGACAGAAAATGACGGTAATATTTCAGCAACGGCAAGAAACCTTGGTATGCATCGGCGGACATTGCAAAGAAAACTACTAAAGCGCCCGGTTAAAGAATAGCTTCCTTTAACTCTCTAGCAACAAAAGAGAATCGAACACTTGATCCAACAGGTCTATGCTTCTATGGTTTCTAAGCTTCAGTAATAACTCTAATACCGAGTGAACAACTACTCGCGAACTGACCGAAGGATCGGTAATGAAGACATTGCAAAATCCCCCCGCCTCTTTCAACTTCTGTATCTATATCCCATTGACCAGATTTTTTCAAAAATTGCGCCCGATAAGTGGGAAAAAAAACAGCCGGATTTTAGAACTCACCAAAATAATCAAGGAGTTAACTAAAAAATACCTGACCAGTGTAATTAATTACACTGGTGACCTGATAATAATTATTATGAGGCCCAAGGCCTCATTAACATACTGTTAGAAGTACGAGATCGAAATGACACCAGGAATCAATGCAGCCAAGAAGTATAAAGTTTCACACAGGATACATGAGTACTCTCATGATGAATCAAGTGAATCCTATGGGCTCGAAGCAGCCGAGAAACTGGGAGTTCCTGAGGAAAGGATTTTCAAGACCTTGGTGGTGTCTCTCGACAACAAAGAATTAGTCGTAGGCGTAATTCCGGTTTCATCTATGCTAAGTATGAAGCTCATCGCAAAGACTGCCGGTGCAAAAAAGGCTGCCATGGCTGACAAATCCGATGTTGAACGTTCGACAGGATATGTTCTAGGAGGAGTAAGCCCGCTTGGGCAAAAGAAACGACTAAAAACTATTATTGATTCATCTGCCAAGAATTACTCCACAGTTTACGTTAGTGCTGGCCGCAGAGGGTTAGAAATAGAACTGAGCCCTGAAGATTTAACAAAACTAACCAGTGGAGTACTTGCTGAAATATGTCAGCAAGCCCACTTCTAACAATCACAGTCAAAGCGACGCAAAAAACGCGCGCTTGCTGTGGGCGTTATGAGATGGCGTAGATAAAGAAATGGTTTAGCATAATGAAAGCGGATAAAACCATACAAAAAAAATAAAAAGGATAGGAAACATCAAAGATAACTGTTTTCAATAACAATTAAATGAGGTCGATATGAGCGAAAAAATTAATGACGCAGCTTTGAAGGCACTAAAGATTGCCTTTAGCTACATGCCCAAAGCAATAGAAGTGACCAAATATGAATATGGCGATCGCTACCAAAAAGTGCTTGAGCATATTGAAACAGTCAGAGAAACCTTACTCATTAACGATGTGGATCCCGATGAAGTATATGGCGAGATAAATCCCGAAAATACACCTCGTTCGACCTATTAATAAATTAGTAGTATTCGAGATCACTGTAGATGAAATTAAATTCGGCAGACAATACGGAAGTTTCAGCATACTTAGCTCTTAAAGAAACGGGGTATGACATTTCCAAAAATAAGGGGCATAGGTTTGTTAAAATAATTCGTATCTCTACTCATAACAAGGCAATCAATGATCGCCAGCAAAGCTGGTTGGTTTCACTATTATTGATTACCTGAAAATTAATTTAATACCCGGTAACCCCTGCCTCGCAAACAGTTTTTTACCACTCGCTGGCGCTCTTTATATCCAGAACTCGTACCTTTAACGGCACCGGTCACTGCTCCCGCGCCTGCACCTTTTGCTGCGGTACTACTATCACCGACGATAGCACCGAGAACACCACCCAATACAGCGCCACCAGCAGCAGTTTTAGCGGCTTTCCCGGCAACAGGCACTTGTGTGGCATAGCCTCGGCAATCTTCCATATCATATCGATACTGCTGCATATCGACTCCCTGAGTATCAATAATGACTCCACCATTACCCGCATGACCAGATTGGTGCTGGTTGGCACAGCCGGACACTATGAATACCAAAATAAATAACAGAAGTCCTTTGTACATCATGTTGCCTCTTGATCCTTTATATACCAGTCATCAGGCCTTACTGTTTGAATAAACGTTTGAAGGGAGAGATGGTTGACAACAATACAACCTGATAGGGGGAGAGCCCCCCATCAGATTTAAGCGACTTACCGTTTTTGCGTTATTTCATGTTACTCATCAAACCACGTACTGCTGCTGGTATATCTGCAGGTAGAAATACAAGTTTTGAGTTATCTGACTTAGCCATTTCTCTTATAG
>DRHD01000137.1 GCA_011049795.1 Porticoccus sp. | reverse complement strand
GTTTATGCCAGTCAGTCGTCTGTTGGAACTGGTGCGCTACGGCTATCGCTGTGAAGACCCCAAAGATTTACGCGATATGTACATGCGTACTCGTGGCGAAGGGTTTGGCGATGAAGTTAAGCGTCGTATTTTGGTAGGTGCCTACTGCCTGTCTGCTGGTTACTACGATGCCTACTACCGCAAAGCACAACAAGTTCGGCGCCTGATCAAGCAAGATTTTGTCGATGCCTTTGAAACCGTCGATGTCATCATGGGACCAACCGCCCCCACCCCCGCCTTTGAATTTGGCGCGAAAGGTAACGACCCGGTGGCCATGTATCTGGAAGATATTTACACCATTGCCACCAACTTGGCAGGACTACCCGGCATGTCAGTTCCCTGTGGCTTTGTCGATAGCAAACCCGTCGGCCTGCAAATTATTGGCAATTATTTTGACGAATCACGGATGCTGAATGTAGCGCACCAGTTCCAACAGACGACTGACTGGCATAAACAGGCCCCTGAAGGTATAGAAGTGGGGGGCATCGAATAATGGAATGGGAAACAGTCATTGGCCTGGAGGTGCACGCACAACTGGCCACCAAATCTAAAATCTTTTCCGGTGCCAGCACTACCTTTGGTGCCGAACCCAACACCCAAGCCTGCGCCCTCGACTTGGCCATGCCCGGCACCCTACCGGTCCCCAATGAGCAAGCTTTCCGCTATGCCATCATGTTTGGCTTGGCCATTGATGCCGACATCGCCAAAATCTCCGTATTCGATCGGAAAAACTATTTCTACCCAGACCTTCCCAAAGGCTACCAGACCACGCAACTGGAAAAACCCATTGTGGGCCCGGGCCATGTGGAAATTGAACTCGCGGATGGCACCAAAAAGTCGATCCGCATTCACCATGCTCACTTGGAAGAAGATGCAGGAAAGTCATTGCATGAAGCTTCTTTTGAAATAAATGGTCATGGCATGTCCGGCATAGACCTGAACCGTGCAGGCACTCCGCTGGTAGAAATTGTCTCCGAACCAGACATGAGTAATTCGGAAGAAGCCGTGGCCTTTGCCAAAAAATTGCACGGCATTGTTACCTCACTGGGTATTTGTGATGGAGAAATGTCTCAAGGCTCCATGCGTTTTGATGTGAATATTTCCGTCAGAAGGCCCGGCGAAGAACTCGGCACTCGCACTGAGACCAAAAACCTCAACTCCTTCCGCTTTATGGAAGATGCCATTGCACTGGAAGTAGAACGACAGATCGACCTAATCGAAGATGGCGGCAGAGTCATTCAGGAAACCCGCCTCTACAATGGCGACACAAGAGAGTCTCGCTCCATGCGCAGTAAGGAAGAAGCTAACGACTACCGCTACTTCCCCTGCCCCGACCTGTTGCCCGTGGTATTCGATGACGACTATATTGAGAGCATTCGAAAAGATCTGCCAGAGCTGCCCGATACCCGCCACGACCGCTTTGTTGAACAATATGGTCTCTCCAGCTATGACGCCAATATCCTGAGTGGCGATGCCAGTATGGCCCAGTATTTTGAAACGGCGGCCAAGGTTAGCAGCGATACCAAACTTACCGCCAACTGGATGCTGGGCGCTCTCTCAGCGCGACTGAATGCTGCCGACTTGTCCATCAAGCACAGTCCTCTCAGCGCCGAGCAACTGGCAGGTATGATTGCACGTATTACCGATGGAACAATTTCCAGCAAAATGGCCAAAGAAGTGTTTGACGGCCTATGGAATGGTGACGGCGATGCAGACAGCATTATTGAAGCCAAAGGTTTAAAGCAGGTTTCCGACAGTGGCGCTATTGAAGTGCTCGTGGATGAGGTGATTGCCAACAGCGATAAACAAGTGGACAACTTCCGCAATGCTGATGAAAGCAAACGGCCAAAAATGCTGGGCTATTTTGTGGGGCAGATAATGAAAGCCTCAAAAGGTCAGGCTAACCCACAGCAAGTGAATAAGATTTTGCTGAAAAAACTTAACGACTTACTCTGATAAAAAAAGCTCTAACCACTTATTGTAATATTTAAAGAAAATTAAAAAATTATGGCACTTAAAAAAGACAAACAAAAAGTTCTGGGCGAAGTCTTTGATGACGAGAGGATTAAAACCTTTCTCGCGTTTGAAGCACCAGAAGACGTCAACCCTGAGTTCCATTTACTGGAAAAAGCCTATCGCGGAATGAATATCGAAAACTTTGATACTTTCCTCACTTTTTTTCTGGAAGCCGGCCACGACATTAGCGCCCAAAACCCAAATGGAAAAACCCTACTTGCCATTGTCAGCGAACACCATCACGGTGATGAGTATGTGGATGCCCTAAAAAAGCATGGAGCCACATAAATCAAGCACACAACTTTTTAGATCGCCCAATGGGCCATATCCCATCTTATGGACACTGTACAAGATACAATAACAACACTACACCAACGGATCCTTGGTACCTGGAAAATACTCGCCTGGAAACGTAGGCTGGTAGAATCTGGCGAAGAATCTGATGCTTTTGGCCCAGACCCTACTGGCTGTATTAACTATGCACCAGATGGCCGTTTAATGGTGTTGGTTCTCCGGGGTGATAGATCCTGCCCTTCAGAAAACCCTCCCACAGAAAGCGAAAAAATCGCACTATTTGACTCCATGTTTGCTTATGCCGGAAGCTATGCTGTCGAATCCGATAGAGTGATCCACAACTTAGATGCAAGCTGGAACGAGTTGTGGACTGGCACACTACAAACACGCTTTATCTCCTTTGAAAATGACCAGCTCATTTATACAACACCAGAAACCGTTGACCCCATGGACGGCAAGTTATGCACATATAAAGTTACACTTGTGCGATCCTAATTCTAATTTTCTTGCTGGGGCTGACTGGTGAAATTTGAAAAGCACTTTGAAATAGACAGTAGTGATAAAACAGCTGTCGATGTTTTGAGGAAAGCAACAGATTTAACCAATCAGGCTATCAAGCAGACAATGAATAAGGGTGCAGTGTGGTTAACCCGAAACAACAGCACCCAGCGTATCCGGCGAGCAGACAAACCCTTAAAACCCGGAGATGAGCTACACCTTTATTTTGATCAGCCAGTTTTAGATAGCACGCCAAAAGCCGCAACGCTGGTTGCAGATG
Source organism: Porticoccus sp. (assembly GCA_011049795.1). The sequence goes on along the minus strand of DRHD01000137.1, from coordinate 1,781 downwards.
AGGGACTCTATAGTATCTGGTACAAACCCTACGGAATGTTAAGCCAGGGTTCCAGGTGGGGCGATCATTGCACTATCAACCGCTGGGTGGAGAAAAATTTGGAGCCTCAGCGTCCTGCCTTTATTGTGCATCGACTGGATCGTGCCGCTACCGGTTTAATTATTATTGCTCACCAAAAAAAAATAGCTGCCTACTTTGCTAATTTATTCCAGAGCCGCAATATTGAAAAAAAATATCAAGCGATTGTAGAGGGTAAATTTCCTGATGAGCTCAGGCTCAATTCTGATATCGGAGATAAACCGGCACTAAGCCAAGCAAAAGCTATTGCATATAACCCTGCAACCAACCAATCTCTGGTTGACGTCTCCATAGAAACGGGCCGAAAGCATCAGATTCGACGGCACTTATCGGAAGCAGGCTTCCCCATTGTCGGTGATAGACTATACGGCCAAGGCGATGAAAACACTTCCGACCTCTGTTTGGCCTCATGTTACCTTTCCTTTGCCTCTCCCACCGACGGTCTCAAGAAGAGCTACCAACTGCCCGATAACCTACGGCTTCAATTTAAGCACTAAGATAACCCGCAGCGGGTAAGTTGCAGGCTATGCCACCCTGCCTATAATGAACTCACAAACAAAAATTCAGTCTCTACATAAATGAAAAAACCACAAGGAGTTTACGCATGACCGAAGAAATGAACCTCGAAGGTGTTATCTCGATCAATTGGCAAGACGTAGAAGCGGAAGAGGCAGCACCGGGCATTACCCAACGGGTTTTATGGCAGGGAGATAACGATAAAAGAGTGGTGGTGTTTGAATTCAAACCTGGTTCTGTTTATCCCGGCCTTGATGTACACGAGCCAGGACCAGAGCAAGTGTTTGTCATTTCTGGGGTCTTTAATGATGGCCGGAACGATTATAAAGCAGGCAATTTTATCCACCACCCTGTGGGTACGTCACATATTCCTCAATCAAAAACAGGTTGTGTGCTTTTAGTGATATTTCCAGAAGGCTAAATTATACAGTTCGGGGTGAAACACTCCCCGTAAAATACCATTTAATACTTTCTACATTCCAACATAGTTTGGGCTGTTATCGCCTAAACTATTGTTATATTTCTGGTTATAAGTCTATAGCGTGTTGTGATTACTCGTTGACTACATGGTTAAGTGGTATATACTCGGCCCAGCTTGAAAGTACGTCTTATATTTATGCACACCATTTCGATGTCTCGTCTTTAGTAGCTCGTCCGGTTCTTCATAAGTAATAGCAACACATTTCAGCAAAACTGGCCTTATTTTAAAGGCTTTAATTACTATTGTTTTATAGGATATGACTATGTCTACTACTACTGGTACCGTTAAATGGTTCAACGAATCTAAAGGTTTTGGCTTTATCGAGCAAGAATCTGGTCCCGACGTTTTTGCTCACTTCAGCGCCATTTCATCTTCAGGCTTCAAAACCCTGATCGAAGGCCAAAAAGTTGAGTTCACTGTTACTCAAGGCCAAAAAGGTCCTCAAGCAGAGAACATTGTAGTTGTTTCTTAATTTTTAATTTATGAAACCACTACAGGGTCGACATTCATTGTAATGCTGACCACCTGACACTCCCTAGGAGTTGAAGGTAAAAAGGGCAAGACTAACGTCTTGCCCTTTTTTATTGTCTAAACTTTATTGTCTGAACGATGAGCACAAGTTGCTGCGTGATATTGAGCGCCTTCTCAAGACTGAAGTGCCTAAGGTAGCCATTGATGGCTTCACACCTGACCCCTCTATCAAAGC
>DRHD01000136.1 GCA_011049795.1 Porticoccus sp. | reverse complement strand
TTCTGACCCAGGCCCAGTTGGCGATATCGGCAATACTGAGTTCGTCGGTTAGGTAGTCACGGCCTTTGAGGTGTCCATCCAATACACCAAACAGGCGTTTAGTTTCGTGTTGGTAGCGGTCGATGGCGGGTTGGTAGGTTTCATCCCAGTAGCGGAACCAGACATTGGCTTGACCCATCATGGGGCCAATGCCACCCATCTGGAACATCAGCCACTGAATAGCGCGGGAGCGTTCTTTGGGGTCGGCAGGTAGCAGCTGGCCGGTTTTTTCCGCCAGATACATCAATATAGCGCCAGATTCAAAGACCACGAAGTCATCGTTGTCACGGTCAATAATGGTGGGAATTCTGCCGTTGGGGTTCAGTTCAAGGTAGGCAGGTTCCTTTTGTTCGTTTTTGCTCAGCTTCAAATGATGAATCTGATAGGGAAGTCCCATTTCCTCCAGTGCAATACTGATTTTGTGGCCGTTAGGTGTCGCAGCGGTGTAGAGTTCAATCATGGAACCTTGCCTTCAGAATTTGATCAACCATAGAGTATGAGGGCTAAAGGGCAGAAGCAAGACGCTTTATGCTGGATGTTTATAGAAGGGGTGAGATATGTTCGGACAACGAGATAAAATCCATATGGTCAGCCCAAACGAGGCGCTCCCCGGTCGCCCGGACCAAATGTCGGCGAACAACCCACATTATGTGAATGGCCATCCGATAGTGCCGCCATTCCCAAAACACATGGCACAGGTGGTAGTGGCGCTGGGTTGCTTTTGGGGCGCTGAGAGGTGTTTCTGGGCTCAGGAGGGCGTGTACACCACGGCGGTGGGTTATGCCGGTGGTTACACGGAAAACCCTACCTATGAAGAGGTTTGCTCTGGTCAGACGGGGCACACAGAGGTGGTGTTAGTGGTTTATGACCCATCAAAACTGAGTTTTCAACAACTCTTAAGGGTGTTTTGGGAGGCTCACGACCCCACCCAGGGGATGCGTCAGGGAAATGATCAGGGTACGCAATATCGTTCTGCTATTTATTGTCAGGATTCGGCACAGTTGAGTTTTGCGACGCAGAGCCGAGACAGCTATCAGGATGTGCTTTCACTCGATGGCTACCAACCCATTACGACAGAAATTGCCCTTAACAAAGAGTTTTACTATGCCGAGGATGATCACCAGCAATATCTGGCGAAAAACCCTGGGGGTTACTGTGGGTTAGGAGGAACAGGGATTAGCTGTCCGGAGTAAAGTTGAATAGAAATTTCATCCACTGATGCGTTTTATTCAGGGTTTTCACTCAGGGCTTTCAGCAGTATTAAGGCGGCGTATTTCAGCGGTATCCAAATGGGGCAGTTGTCGATGTTCACTGGCAGGTACACCCTGAAACCAGCTTTGCAGTAGTTGTAATACATCGCCGTGGGCGATGAGTAGAAACGTTTCATTAGAGAATTGCTTTTCCAGTACCCCAATCAGTTCTGCCGTTCGGGCGACCACGTCATTGGCACTTTCTACCCCGAATTCATGGTGGTCGGGGTTATCCCGGTCCAAAGTCCATGCCTCTTGATAGTGGTCATCACTCTGACCATTAAGCTCACCAAAGAAGCGCTCACGAAGTTTTTCTGTGAAATGTAAGGGGTATGTTCCCTTGATGGCTTTATGGACTATTTCAGCCGTTTCTCTGGCCCGTAAAAAGTCTGAGCTTAAAATATGGGTGTTGGCGGTTATATTCGATGAGGATGCAATGGATTCAGCAACCTGTGTTTTGCCGGTTTCGGTGAGTCCGTAGGCCGTACAGCCAACATTGGGGTCACTGGCAATAACTCCTGCGATATTGGCTTCGCTTTGCCCATGACGCATCACAAAATAGCGGTTTGATAGTTTTTGCATATTCTCAGTTTGATGGGCCTGGTTATGGCTTGTCTTGTGTTATGGCTTGTCCCGATGGTTATACTTGAGACTGTATTCGGTGACACAAATTCAGTGACATAAACCGGATGACAAGGTATTAGTGCCTGTGCGGTAATAGTCATCATACACAAAACGGGGAAGTTGCGTAGATGCTTGGATTACCTCAAAGGAAAGAGGAGATGCTGGTTTACGGCCACCGGGGTGCGGGTGGTGAGGCGCCAGAAAATACGATTGCCGGTTGCAAGCACGCCATAGAGCGTGGGGTGCGTTATCTTGAGCTGGATATGCGGTTATCCAAGGATGATCAACTGGTCATTATCCACGATGATTCTGTTGACCGGACGACAGATCAGCAGGGTAAGGTAAACACGTATACGGCAGCAGAATTAAAAAAAATGGATGCGCGTCGTAGTGGTACACCCTGGCCCAATAAGCGCAACACGGGCATTGTGACTCTGGATGCCCTGCTGGCGGCCACACCCGAAATTAAGGGCTACCAGCTCGAAGTAGAAACGGGCTCAACCGCTCAGATGAATCGTATAGCTGAGTTATTGGCAGAGAGGTTTCCTACGGAGTCTTCTGTGGAACCTATTGTTATTACCTCATCTAGCCTGACTTTACTTCAGAAGTTGATGACTATTGCTCCTCATATTCCTAGGGGCTATATCTCGATCAGCCTCAATCCATTTCCCACCCTGGACCGATTTAGCTGCAGTTTGCTGGCCATGAGCTGGAGTGTTTGTAATTTGATAAACATTGGTCATGCACGACGGAAGGGGCTGCATGTGTCTGTTTGGACGGTCAATGATGCCAGCGTGATTAAAAATCTGAATCGATTAAAGGTAGACAGCGTGATCACTGACTACCCCTCCATGGCCTTGCCATTGGCGGCAAGTCTGGAAAGAAAGTAGTTAGGGTTGCTCAAGTAAACCCGGTACTCTTCTTGGCGTTTTAATGCCTATGGTGTTTTAAAACCTATGGCTTATAGGCCGCAACCTCACCGGGTCGACGCAACATTTTATTCACTTCGCCTTCATGCATTTCCTCTTCGGAAATTTTCTGACGGGCGTAATCTTCCAGCATCACAGAGCTGTCCTTAACCTCCTCAAGCAGCTCGTAGTAAAGAGCCTTTGCATGAGCCTCGTGTTCCAGAGATTCCCTTAGAATGTCCCCAATGTCATGTTGGTGAGTTTCCAGCAACGGGCCAATACCCAGTGACGGATGGCCGCCAAGAGACGTAATCAACTCACCCGCTTCCTGCGCATGAAGTAGGCTGCTGTCTGCCTCGGAGCGCAACCAACTAACAATCGGTATTCGCCCAAAACCAAACACCATCAAAGCATAATGGTTGTAACGAACCACGCCTGCCATCTCCGCTTCCATAATCTTATTGAGTAATGCAACAACTTTATCCTTACCTTCTTTCATAGCCCCACCTCTGTTTAAAGCTTGCTAGTCACCGCGTACCACACTGAAGACTTCGTCAGTGTTTAACATCAAGAGATACTCTATATGTATAGACAAAGATGATTGAAGGGGCCAGAGACTAGCTTCAAGATATTTTTCGGCAGCGATGTAGTCGTGCCTAACTAAAGGCTTTACCCAATAGCAGCACACCACAAATAGGCATCAAAATAAGGGTGTAAAGCCTGAAGCGGCCAGGGTTGATATTCTTCAAGTGGTTGCTGGCAATCCATGCGCCGATGGAGCCACCAATACCTATGACTAGTCCATAGGTACCGATCTCCAGTGTCATGGCGCCAAATCCCGTATAGGCGATCAACTTGGTCAGTTGCATGATCAGTGAGTTTATGGCTTTAGTTGCCACAAGCTGTTCTTTCTCCAACCCGTAATTGAGCATGAACGGGTTGTGAACAGGCCCGGTACCACCCACAACACCGGATATAAAAGACACCGACAGACCCAGCGGGAAAAACCAGCGACGCTTCATAACAAAAGAACGTTTTGACTTGCCAAACTGATATTGAAATACCGTTGATATTAGAAATAGCCCAAGTAGAACTTGTATCCACTGGGCTGAAATTTGAGTAAAAGCCCAGGCACCGAGTATGGCACCCACAAGACTGCCCGGAATAAGCCAGCGACTGACTGACCAATTGATATGGGTTCTGAATAACCAGGCTCTGGACGGACTGGCCAGAAAAGCGCCCAGGCTGATGGCTGGCGCTACAACTTGTGGCCCGAGCATCAGACTGAGTACAGGAATCATCAGCATGGCAGCACCACCAGCGGCTACTGTACTGATGAACCAAGCAATACCCCCGCTAATAAATAATATAAGGAAAATCATAACGACGAGGGCGGTTCTATGT
>DRHD01000135.1 GCA_011049795.1 Porticoccus sp. | reverse complement strand
GTTGTAGACCGAGTCAATAGTGGTGAACCCTGTATTCTGATTGGTACCCAGTTATTGGCCAAGGGCCACCATTTTCCCAATGTCACTCTAGTGGCCATATTAGACGCCGATGGTGGTCTGTTCAGCCCTGATTTTCGAGCACCAGAAAAAATGGGACAATTGATTACCCAAGTCGCCGGACGTGCAGGCCGTGGTGATCAGCCAGGCACGGTTCTATTGCAAAGCCACCACTGCGATCACCCCTTAATAGCAACCCTAACCCAGCAGGGCTACAACGCGTTTAGTGAGGAACTAATCAGGGAGCGACAGCTCTCTCAGCTTCCCCCCTACCGACATATGGCACTGATTCGAGCAGAAGCCGTCAATGGTGAAGCCGCAGTACAGTTTCTTCACTTTGTTCGCCAATGCGCAGAACGGTTGTTACCCGCCACTGATAAAACTGGCTATCTGGGGCCGTTGCCCGCCCCGATGGAAAAACGCAGTGGCCGGTTTCGTCACCAGTTCAGCATCATCTGTTCGGAACGCCCTACTTTGCAGAGAATGATGTCGACACTCTGTCAGGAACTGGAACAATCCCAGTTAGCCAAACGGGTTCGCTGGTCAGTAGATATTGACCCTCAAGATATGACCTAGCCCTAACAATAATTGATACCGTACCTGCAAATTTAAGTTAGGTATTACCAGACCATGGATAAGGTCTGGAAGACATCACCGCTTCCCCATACAATGGCGGCCACCACCTAGATACTACCGGGAGTACAGGCAACAGCATGACCAGGGATTACGCCAAAAAATCTAGCGGCCGCCGGACAACCAAGCGTCAAACCAAGAAACGTTCTGGTCATCAGGATGCTCCAGGCTGGCTTTGGCTGTTAGCAGGTGTGCTCATCGGTGCTTTGGTCATGGCCTTAATCCAATTGTCAGAAGTTTCCCCTGAGGATGTAGAAAAAGCGGCGAGTGAAACCGGTACAGACTCACAAGAAGAAGACTCACAGGGCAATAGCGGCCCCAAACCCCGATTTCATTTCTATACCTTATTACGCGATTCAGAAGTCATTGTTCCGAACACCCCCGACACCAACAACAAGACAACGCTACCCGTAGCCGATGATGAAGTATTCCTGCTACAGGTGGGCTCCTTTAAAAATAGCCATGATGCCGATAGCCTCCGTGCCCGACTATTAATGCTGAACCTGAGCGCCAGTATTGAGACCGTCAGCCCCCGACGTAATGAAACCTGGCATCGGGTTCTTGTTGGTCCCTTTAGCGATCGACCAGAACTGGCCGATGCGCGAAGCAGACTTTCAAATAATGGTATTGACTCACTGCTGTTAAAGCGGAAGCAGTAACACCTTCACTGCTAAGTAATTTATCAAACTCTCCCTATCATCCAACACGCTATAGCTGACATTTTCGACTTCCCAAGAAAAAGTGGTATTAAGTATTTGATTTTAAAGGGTGTTGATTTATGATCAGGGGGAAGAGACTGGAAAAAAGCAGGGTTTTGGCTTCTTTTACCAAATAACAGACCGTGCCTCCTTACTCCAACCCATTGTAAATAAATAAGAAAATCCTTGGTATAAAATCATTAGCTCCGAGATAAGAGGGCCAAAGTGATATAAGGCCATAGGCTTCTTAATAAGCTGTTATGCGCTGTAGGTACTGAGAATAATGGTGGTGTATTTAAAGTATGAGTAATGAGCAACCGAATAATCCTTTGCATAGTGTTACGCTTGAGAAGGTTGTAACGAGGCTGGAGGAGCGTTACGGCTGGGATGGATTGGCTCAGAGAATCAACATCAATTGCTTTAAGAGTGATCCATCACTCAAGTCATCGCTGAAGTTTTTACGTAAGACCCAGTGGGCCAGAGACAAGGTTGAGAGTTTGTATATCTCAACATTTGAAAAGCAATCCCCGTGGGGTAATTCTAAATAAGCTGTGCTGAGTTACTAGTATGGGAATTGTAGAAACTAATCAGCATCTAGGGCATAACAAGCGCAGTCACGGCGACAGCTTTTCCGTTTCGGCTTCATCTGCACTACAAAGCCGCGCGTGCTGTGGGCGTTAACTGTCTTCAGCCATAAGAACGGATACTTAAATTGGAAAAATATGGATTAGCACAATCATTGGCAACCACTTAAAGATCGAACCAGAATTCACGATCATCAGCATTGCCTCATTACACATTGAATAGGATACAAACATGGCCAAAGGCATTATTAAACGTTACGACTTCCGCAAAGGCTTCGGCTTTATTGCCGACGACAAAAACGACGAGGACTTCTTCTTCCACAAAAGTGAATGGCAAGGCGGTGGCCCTATCCGCAAGGGTTTAGCCGTTAAGTTCGACGTCAAAGACTCAGACAAAGGCCCTCAGGCTGAATCTGTTATTCCTTTAGACGGTGACAGCAGCAAACCTTCTAGCAATAACAAACCTGCAGCTAAACCTGCTTCTTTAGAAAATCGCGTAGCGTCTCTAGAAAGCTCTGTAGGTACCTGGAAAGTTTTGAGCTTTTTAGCCCTTGCTGGTGTTATTGCTCTAGCGGTTGAGAAGTTCGTACTGTGAGTACTGACCTTCAATAAAAAAGGCCCGTACTTATATAGCTGTATTAAGTCCCTATTTCAATGGCACTTTTTGGCATTTATACTATCCGGCTTTGCTGCAGGCACAGTTATACAATTTCAAGCAGTTAGCAAGGCAAGCCAAAATCGTCCTGCGGGCTGGACGCGCTAACGCGCGCCTTTGCTTGCGGCGTTAACTTTATAAGGAGCATCTTGTAGTGCAGGACAAAATTAGTGTAGTGGTTGATTACATAAATCAAGTAAAAACACGCTGCACGTTTAATGCAGCGGCTAAAGCATTAGGTATTACACCACAAGCTCTAAAAAAGCAGCTAGGTGAACCGCGCCCAGAAATTTCCTGGTTTGTTAGCCCAACGTCAGGAGAGCCTATGCGTTACACAGACAGCCAGAAACATCCTGAGCTTTATCGGACAAGACGAATTATTAAATCTGCAGAGGTTTTAATCAGAAATCTTGATCTGTGAAAAAAGTTAACAAGGCAAAGCAAGCCGACGCTGAACCTCCCCCGATAAAGTAGACACCTCCACTAACAACTGGAGGTGGCAAATGCCAAAGTATAATCATCCAAGAAAAACATGGCAGTATACAAAAGACTTCAAAATTAAAGCAGTAAAGCTCAGCTATCAGGATGGTATTCAAG
>DRHD01000134.1 GCA_011049795.1 Porticoccus sp. | reverse complement strand
ATCCCAGATTGCCAGCACTACATGTAATAGGAACAGATATCGCTCACGCTGTACCATTGACTTTAATCGCTGGCCTTAGCCATCTCTTCCTGTTGGGCAACGTGGACTTGGTATTGTTGGTCAGTTTACTGATAGGCTCATTGCCTGCCATACAAGTCGGAACAAAGCTGGCAGCTCACGTGCCTAGTCGCGTGCTTCAACCTGCTTTAGCATTACTTCTGCTGGGTATTGGCGTGAAGTTTACCTTTTACTAAGAAGCTCTGAATTAAAGCATCCTGATAAATGTTTAGCAGCTACACTTTCTCGTTTGCAACACCGTGAGGTACATGCCCCGTGGCAACATGAGATTTGGCTGACTCACAATGTCTGTGTTGATCATCAAAAAAGACATCGGCACCATAGGACTTAAGAAATTCACCCTTGTCCAAACCACCAAGAAACAGCGACTCATCAATACGGATATTCCAAGCTCTGAGAGTTCGAACGACACGCTCATGCGCGGGAGCAGAACGAGCGGTGACCAAGGCAGTCCGGATGGGACAGGTTTTTGGTGGGAATTCACTTTGTAAACTGTGTAGTGCCTGCAAAAAATGCTTGAATGGGCCACCACTCATAGGCTGTTTTGCCGTTGCTATTTCGTTTTCTGTAAAGGCTTCAAGGCCACTTTGTTTATAGATGCGTTCGGATTCATCAGAAAACAGTACCGCATCACCATCAAAGGCGAAACGAAGCTCATCGTCATCACGATCCTTGGCGTCTGAGGCTAACAATGTGGCTGCGGCAACACCGTTATCCAGTGCATTGCGGACGTCCTCAGCATTGGTGGACAGAAAAAGGTGGCAACCAAATGCTGTCACATACCGATAAGGACTTTCGCCACCACAGAATGCGGCGCGGCTAATGTTGAGGTTGTGATGCTCAATGGAGTTAAAAACCCGAAGTCCTGTATCAGCAGAGTTGCGTGACAGCAGAATCACCTCAACTCGGGGTTCTCCCCCTAATTTTTCATTTATTCTCAGTAATTTTTTTACCAAAGGAAATGCTTCGCCAGGAGCGAGCACTTCATCTTCATGTTCGACCTGGTATTGAGAATAGGAATCTAGCCCCTTATCTTCATAGACCTGGTGGCTTTCATCCAGGTTAAATAAAGCCCGGGATGAAATTGCGATAACCAGTTTGTCTCCGAAATTTTTTGGCACTTAGCTCCCCTTCAATAATTCGGCCTAAACGGTGATACGTTTAACATAACAATGTGACCAATAGCCTCAAATCTATTTTGGATATATAGGTTAATCAATACTGGGCGATGCATCAAAATGGTCTTTGGTCAGTTTAAAAATAATGGGACTTAACAACAATAAGCCAATCAGGTTTGGAATAGCCATCAGTCCGTTGAGAATATCGGCAATACCCCAGACCTCACTCAGCTCCCTAGTGGCTCCTACGTAGATGGCCAGTACCCATAAAATGCGGAATGGGACGATGACTTTGACACCTAAAAGGTATTCCGCACAACGTTCTCCATAGTAACTCCAGCCCAGTAATGATGAGAAAGCGAATAGTAAAAGGCATATGGTGACCAATTTGTCACCGTAGGGTAATGCTGTACTAAATGCGAGCGTGGTGAGTGCAGCCCCCTGCTCTCCGCTATTCCAGGCACCCGTAATAATTAGCACTAACCCGGTCATTGTGCAGATAACCAATGTATCAATAAAAGTACCTAGCATGGCGATAGTGCCTTGCCTGACTGGGCTATCAGTTTCAGCAGCCGCGTGGGCGATAGGCGCACTGCCAAGCCCTGCCTCATTGGAGAATACGCCCCTAGCCACACCCATTCTAAGGGCCAACATAATAGAGGCCCCCGCAAAGCCGCCCCCTGCCGCTACGGGCGAGAAGGCGCTCTTAATGACGAGAACAATGGCTGCTGGTATGGCGCCTAGGTTCAGCAACAGAATAATCAGGGTGGCTACTAAATAAAAGACCGTCATCAGGGGGACTAATTTACCTGCAACATTGGCTATACGCTGAATCCCTCCAAGTAACACTAAACCCACGAGTACCATCATTAACAAGCCGCTGACTTGCTCGGGTATGGCGAAACTGCTATTGAGTGCATCGGCCACAGAGTTGGCTTGAACGGTATTGCCAATACCGAACCCGGCAATAGCACCAAATAGGGCAAACAAAAACCCCAGCCATGCCCACTTTGGGCCCAGGCCATTGCGTATGTAATACATGGGACCACCCACTTTTTTACCTAGTTCGTCGGTCTCTCTATACTCAACAGCGAGTACCGCTTCACCATATTTGGTTGCCATGCCAACCAAGGCGGTACACCACATCCAAAACAGGGCACCGGGACCACCAATACCCACAGCGGTAGCAACGCCAACGATATTGCCCGTACCAATGGTGGCAGAAAGGGAAGTCATGAGGGCATTGAAAGGGCTGATATCACCCTCGCCAGAACCTTTCTGGCCCTTAAAGAGTTGCCGGAAACCATAACCCACTTTGCGGATGGAAATACCACGAAGACCAATACTCAGGTAAAGCCCTGTACCAAGAATAAGTGTCAGCATCGCTGGCCCCCACACTAGGGTATTAATCGTTCCAATCGTTTCCTGTAGTGCCATGGTGGTGTCCTTGTTGTAGGCAGTGTCGTTATTTAGGAGAGCCCTAACTGACTACGCTGAGCAAATAGGCCGAATAGGCCTCCTGTGTGGATAAATACAATATCGCTGGCATCATGGAACTGCCCTTCCCTTATTTCCTGTAATAAACCGTGAAAGGCTTTACCGCTGTAGACAGGATCTAAAATGATCCCTTCCAGTGCCGCGAGGTGACGAATCGTGGAAAAAATCTCAGGGGTTGCTTTGGCATAGCCCTGCCCAATATGTCGGTCGTTTACATGAATGTTCAGTTGGTCAATATTGATCTGTTGCGTAGAACCTTGGTCATAACGGTCCTGCCAGTCCCGCATATCCTCTCGTACTTTTCGAAGAAAATAATCTTTGTCATCGCAAACAGCCATACCCAATACTGGTGTATTGAGCTGAAAAAGATGAGACCCAAGGGTTAACCCCGCCTGTGTGCCACCCGAGCCGGTGGCAATAACAATAACTGAGGGAGATATTTTGTGGTGGCCAAAGTCATCAGCTAGCTCACGAGCACAATTGATATACCCCCAAGCACCAGTACCGTTACTGGCACCCGTGGGAATAGAGAATGGACGACGGCCCTGATGACGGTAGTGTTGGCACCATTGATCAAACAGCTTGCCCAAATGTTGATATTCAGACACAGGGTAATAACTGACTTCTGCTGCCATCAGGTGATCCAGTAGCAGATTGCCATCTAGTTCTTTAGGCGCAGTACCTCGTAGGATAAGGTGAACTTTTAGGCCAAGTTGAGCGCCGAGTATTGCTGTTGCACGACAATGATTTGACTGGAGCCCGCCACACGTAATCAGAGTGTCTGCGCCCTCAGCTAGAGCCTCCGCTAATACAAACTCTAGCTTTCTGACCTTATTGCCACTAATGGCACTACCGGTCATATCATCGCGCTTGATCCAAATTCGTGGTCCGCCAAGTTCATCAGAGAGCCGATCAAGTGGCTGCAAAGGTGTAGGTGTTTGCGCTAGGTTGAGCTTGTCGGGAAAATTGACCATAGGCTATCAGGGCATGATCTTATTCTTGTAGATGAATGATAAATAAGGCCGCAGAAGCGGCCCTAACAACAGATTAAACCTGTCTGATGGTGCCTTTTGGCAGCACTGCATGAACCGCAGCACGCTGGAACTTTAGTTCCACATTATTAGCCACTTCAATGGTTATATAGTCATCATCAAGTTTAGAAATTTTACCCAATAAGCCACTGTTCATAACGATTTCATCACCTTTGCCCAGTGAGTTGGTCAACTCTTTATGTTCTTTTGAACGTTTCCGTTGAGGACGGATAATTAGAAAATACATAAATAAGAATAGGCCACCAAACATCAGTAGCGTATACATGGAGTTAGGTTCGGAGGCTGCAGGAGCTGCGGCGGCCATTACAACTTGGGACAGGTCAAGGGACATTCAATTACCTCAATTTTTGGTGTGTATATCGGTTACATAAAGGAAAGACGCGACTGTAGCGCGTTACTGATAGATTCTCAAACCAGAGCCTCAAGCCCAGGTCTTAAATCAAGTTCTGTTTTATCCAGTCCAGGACGTCATCATGATGTGTTTTCGTTTTTACTTTATTCATCACCAGTGCAATGTTGCCTTCTTTATCAATGATGAACGTAGTACGTAAGACGCCCATAAACTCACGTCCCATGAATTTCTTTAGATCCCAACAGCCGTAGGCTTCTGTTATCGCATGCTCTTCATCGGATAGGAGATCGAAATTGAGGTCTTGTTTTTCCTCAAATCGAGCAAGACGTGGATAGGGGTCGGGGCTGACACCTAGAACCACGGTATCCTGCGCTGCAAATTCTGATTTTCTGTCTCTGATACCACAAGCCTGTACAGTACAGCCCGGTGTCATAGCTTTGGGGTAGAAATACAAAACAACATTTTTACTACCTTTAAAGTCGGACAGGCTAACTGTTTCGCCTCGTTGATTTTGTAAACTGAATTCTGGTGCCGGTTGGCCTACTTCGGAAAAAGCCATTCAATGTCTCCTTGTCTTGGCGAGTAAGAGGAATTAGGCACTGTATCAAAAACTGACGCGATGAAAAGAACCCAAGTGGGATACTCTTAAATTAAGCTGATTTTTCAGGGTGTGAGCTAATATAAAGCGGTCAGCACGATTAAGAAACTGACCCAGATGGTAGCAGTGCCCCTCAGCAACCAGATCTATATCTGGAGAACTCATTGGGTTGTCTTGCTCCTCGACTAAAACCTTTACAGAAGATTCGGGAAATACCCAGCTGGTTTCCATATGGTTACGTCCCCTTTGAAGAAGAAGCTGACCATCTTGGAGTGTAATAACTTCCCGGTAATTAAGCTTTCTGAGAGTGAGATAAAGACTAGTAGTTAGAGCAAGTATTTGTATTGCGGCGAATGGCAGAACAACCCAGCCGCCGCTCAGTGCAATGGGTAGAGCTACAAGAAGAATGACAACTGAGACGGCCAAAATCACCCACAGATTACCCTCCCAATTGAGTGATTGGTTAGGGGTCAATACTACTCGCCTCACGCGGTTGTTTTGGGTGTACATCGCGACCATTTTTGGTAACTCTCATATAGTGACTATCAACACTCCTAATATCTAGTTTAGAACATCTGACAGGTTATATTTCTATAGCTATACACACAGGTTTTCTTGGTTGCTATATCAGTAGCTCTATCAGCACCTGTAAATAGAACTCAAAAAAAAGGCGCCCTAAAGGGCGCCTTTCTCAAAACAGCGAAACTTATGGCAGTAAATGCTGCACTGCGTCACGCTCTTCAGTTAACTCCTGCTGGGTGGCAGTCATTTTGCCACGGGAGAAGTCATTGATTTCCAAACCCTGGACAATTTCCCAGTCGCCATTTTTACAGACGCAAGGGAAAGAGTAGATCAGACCTTCAGTGATGCCATAACTACCATCGCTGTAGACACCCATGCTAACCCAATCGCCTGCTGGAGTACCCAGTGCCCAATCATGCATATGATCGATAGCAGCATTAGCGGCAGAAGCTGCTGATGAAGCACCGCGAGCTTTGATGATTGCAGCGCCACGTTGTTGAACAGTAGGGATGAATTCTTCTTCATACCAGCTCTGATCGACCAGGTTAATGGCTGTTTCACCAGAAACTTTAGGGTGGTGTAGATCAGGGAACTGAGTCGCTGAGTGATTACCCCAAACCAGCATGTTAGTCACGTCATTAACGGACTTGCCGGTTTTCTGAGCCAGCTGAGTCATGGCGCGGTTGTGATCCAAGCGCATCATGGCAGTGAACTGACGTGGGTTGATGTCTGGTGCGTTGCGCTGGGCAATCAGAGCATTGGTGTTAGCTGGGTTGCCGACAACCAGTACTTTAATGCCATTAGAGGCGTTGTCATTGATTGCCTTACCTTGTGCGGAGAAGATGGCAGCATTGGCTTCCAGTAAGTCTTTACGCTCCATACCAGGGCCACGAGGACGTGCGCCTACTAGCAGAGCATAATCGGCATCTTTGAATGCCACGTTGGGCTCATCGGTACAAACCATACCTGCCAACAGAGGGAAAGCACAATCATCCAGCTCCATGGCAACCCCATTGAGGGCTTCCAGCGCTGGTGTAATTTCCAACATTTGCAAAATAATGGGTTGATCTTCACCCAGCATATGGCCAGAGGCGATGCGGAACAAAAGGGAATAACTGATTTGGCCAGCGGCTCCGGTGACAGCTACACGAACAGGTGCTTTCACGATATTTCTCCAAGACAAGTTGATGACGAGTAATGGTCGGCCATTATAAGGAAATGGTACAAAATTTCACTTATTCGAAAGTATTACTCACATCCATACGGTGAATACAGGCGGCTGGTGCTACCCGACGACTTCAACAGGGGTAAAAACAAGACAAAACTCATTAAGAAAACGTTATGACCTTAGCGATACACTGATATCTGACGTGCTGTGAGAATCTGGTTAACCGGTGTCGAGACGTATTCGTAGTTAAAATAGTCTTGGGTCACTACATTTCGATCCCAAACTATAATATCCAGGTCAATTGTCCGTGGACCTGATTTAATGGCGCCTCGCTCTCTTCCCAATCGGTCTTCGACCGATTTCAAAAAAGCATTGAAGTCATCGTATTCAAGATTGGTCTCGATTAAGTAGGCAGTATTGAGAAAATCAGGCTGTTGGGTATAACCAATAGGCGTCGTTTTGATGATATCAGCTACAGCCAGTAGCCGTGTCTCATTGTCCAGCATCTCGTGTGACAAACGGATGTTTTTATGAGGACCTATATTGGAGCCCACGGAAATAATAACCTGGTGTAACCCCAGCTCTTTGCCATCTTGTTTCGTCTTCGTCTCCTGCTTCACTCTAGTATCCACAGTTACAGAACACCCTCATCACTGAATTGCTTCGCATGGCGCCCTAGATGATTCACTCCCTCTCCACCATCTACAGTTAATATCTGCCCGGTAACAAACTCGTTATTTAAAAGATAGTTCATGGCGGAAATCAAATCATCTACCCTGCCCTGCCGCTTTAAGGGAATGCCATCAACCCGCCATTTAATATAGTCCTCGGTTCTCTCCTCACCGGGCATCACCACACCGGGTGCAATGCCATTTATACGGATATGGGGAGCAAACTCTATGGCGGCAAGCTGGGTGAATCCTGAGAGTGCTTTCTTGGATAAAAGGTAGGCTGCGTAATGGTTTTGCTGAAAGGCGATCTTGTTGTCCAGAATATTAATCACATTCCCCTTACTACATTTATTCGAAAATGCTGACGTTAATAGCAAGGGTGCAAAAAAATTGACGGAGAATTGTTGTTGCAAGAGCGTCATATCAGTCTGAGCAATGGTTGCTGCTTCATAGGCTGATGCGTTGTTAATTAATACTTGAAGGGAAGAAAACTCATTGAGCACTGATTCAATCAACGCTTCTGGGTGTTCTCCTGACAAGTCGAACTGAAAGGTTTTACAGGTGACTCCAAGGGCCATAATGGCATCAGCAGTCTGTTGGGCGCTGTCAGCTGATTGGTGATAGTGCAAGGCAATATCGTAGCCTGCTGTAGCCAGGGCGTAAGCAAAAGAAAACCCCAGTCTTGTGGCTCCACCGGTCACTAGTGCTGTAGGCCTTTCCATCAAATCTGTCATTTCACGATCATCTGCGGGGTTAGAAGGTATTCATAATTCCATTCTTGGCTTGAAGGATCAATGGTCAGTTTCTAATAAGGTCTTTATCCCTTGCCAATAATGACTTATCTGGCCTTCTTAAAGCTACGATCTTGAAGTGGAAAAAAGTGATTAGCAAATTGTTATATCTTATACAAAGTAGTAAAACCAGCGAACGTCTGCGACATAGAGCGGTCATACAGCATATGAATTTTGTTACACTCTGCACCTCATACACTAACGAGATACTGAAAAACTGATGCCTTTCCTGTTGCGCCCCACTCTTACTCTAATGCTGCTATGCCTTACATCATTGGCTACAGCTGAACTTGATTACACACCAAATCAGGCAAAAACCGCTATTGAAGTAATAGAGGAGCTTAGTACCAAGCATTATCGCAAGCAGCCCTTGGACGATGAGTTGTCAAGTAAGCTGTTACACGAGTTGATCGATAACCTGGACCCTACAAAAAGTTATCTGCTGCAGGAAGACATTACTGAATTTCAGCAGTGGGAAACACGTCTTGATGATATGTTTAAGGCGGGAGACCTAAGTGCCGGATTTTTCATCTACAACCGTTATAACCAACGCACTATGGCCCGCCTACAGGAAAATATCAGCTTGCTGGAAAGTGATTTTCAGTTTGATTTAACGAAGGATGAGTACCTTCCGATTGATGTAGGTACTAACCAGTGGCCGGCTACAAATGCTGATGCCGATGATGAGTGGCGAAAGCGTATAAAGGAAGCCTACCTTCGACTCATGCTTAATGATAAAGAGCCTGAAGAGGCAAGAAAGCTACTGATAAAGCGTTATACCAATCTTCGCAAGCAGCTGGACCAACGTGATAGAGAGGACATCTTCCAACTTATCATGAACTCTCTTGCCAGCCTGTATGACCCCCATACAGCCTATATGTCACCACGCTCCATGGAAAATTTCCGCATTGCTATGTCTCTTTCCCTTACGGGCATTGGAGCTGTTCTGCAATTGGAAGATGAGCATACAAAAATAGTTCGTGTCGTTCCCGGTGGACCTGCTGACAAACAAGGTATTCTTAAGGCCGGAGACAAAATTATTGCGGTTGGCCAGGGCGACAAAGAAAAGGTGGATGTTATCGGCTGGCGACTGGATGATGTGGTCGACCTTATTCGTGGGCCCAAAGACAGTATTGTCAGGCTTGAACTCATCCCAGCCCAAGGTGAATCTGCTGGAAACAGCCGAGATATTTCGATTGTACGAGACAAGATTCAACTAGAAGAGCAGTCCGCTAAGGCGGAGGTTATTGATGTTCAAACTGAAGCTGGAACATACAGTGTAGGTGTCATTGAGATTCCGGCTTTCTACCTCGATGTAGATGCCTATTACAACCGCGATCCCGATTTTAAAAGCACGACAAAAGATGTCCTGCAGCTGCTACAGGACCTAGAAAAACAGAACGTGGACGGCATTATTCTCGACCTACGAAATAATGGTGGTGGCTTTCTCCAAGAAGCCACCACTTTGACAGATTTATTCATTGATCCTGGCCCCATTGTGCAGGTTCAGCATTCTGACCAACTTATTTCACGCAACTACCGGTCTCGTGCGGATGCTTACTATCGTGGCCCTTTAGTGGTTCTGATTAATCGGCTAAGCGCTTCAGCGTCAGAAATTTTTGCGGGTGCTATACAAGATTATGGGCGTGGTCTGATCGTGGGAGGCCAGAGTTTTGGCAAAGGTACCGTACAGGTTCAACTACCCGTTCGTGAGGGACAGTTAAAGCTCACAGAATCCAAGTTTTACCGGGTTTCTGGAAATAGTACCCAGCACCTTGGTGTAGTTCCTGATATCCAGTTACCCTCCTTCTACGACATTGATAAAGTGGGTGAGAGCAGTGAAGATAATGCACTGCCTTGGGATCGGATCCCTGCCGTACCCCACCGTCGCTACAACCTTACTCGGGTGCCTATGCAAACCCTTCAAGAGCGCCACGAATACCGGTTAAAAATGGATCCCGACCTTGTTCACCTACATGATAAATTAGCCCTGCTCAAAGAGCGCCAGAAAGTCAAACAGCTGTCCCTTAATGAAATAAAACGTCGCGAGGAAGCTAAGGAATACGATACCGTGCTCCTGTCATTAGAAAATAAACGACGTTTGGCCAAGGAACTCCCGCTTTATCCATCCATTGAGGAGTGGCGGGCGGTTGAGGAACCGGAAAAAGAAGATGATGACAGGCCCCTCGCTGAAAAAGATCCTATCCTCTATGAAGTAGGGAATATCATGTCAGATTATATGAGTCTGGCTAAATCCCCTGTACAGCAGGCTAAGCAACCCTGAGTTAAATCATCCTAAATGAACATTGTTTCCTTTAATGCCAATGGTCTCCGTGCCCGACTACACCAGCTCAAGGCCATTGTAGAGAAATATTCTCCCGATATTATTGGTCTGCAAGAGATCAAGGTTGCTGATGAGCAGTTTCCTCTTGATGATATCAAGCAACTTGGATATGACGTGATTTATCACGGACAAAAGGGCCACTATGGCGTTGCCCTCCTCTATAGATTGCCTCTCCTTAAGAGCCACAAAGGGTTTTCTTCAGATGGGGAAGAAAGTCAGAAAAGACTCGTCTATGGGCAATTTGAGGTTAATGGAAAAAAACTGAATATTTATAACGGTTATTTCCCTCAGGGAGAGGGTCGAGACCATCCCCAAAAATTCCCCTGTAAAAAACAGTTTTATGCTGATTTGTTAGCCTGTCTGGAGGAACACCATCAAGCTGATGAGCAGGTATTAGTGATGGGCGATATGAATGTAGCCCCTTTGGATATAGACATAGGTATTGGTGATGACAATCGAAAGCGTTGGCTACGCACGGGCAAATGCTGCTTTCTCCCGGAAGAACGTGACTGGCTTGAAAAACTCCAAGAATGGGGCCTAGTTGATAGTTATGATCACTTCCACCCAGCTGAAATTGATCGTTACAGCTGGTTTGACTACCGTAGCCGCGGATTTGAACGAGAACCTAAACGAGGGCTTCGTATCGACCTTATGCTTGCCTCTGAACCACTCATGAGTATTTCTTCAGACGCGGGAATAGACCATGAGATTCGAGCGTCGGAAAAACCCTCGGATCACTGCCCTATCTGGCTCAAAATGACGCCATAGCCTATATAAAAAGCTTCATATAAGTATCTTCTTCGTCAACCGATACCTCCTTCGAACGTTTAAACTCTATGAGAGCCGGCATTCGAGGGAATTCTTATGAAACGTCTCACTATTATTGGATTACTAACAGCATCACTGGCGATGACAGCAACGCCAGCTTTAGCCAAGGACCGTCATCATGGTCAAGACAAGCACTATGATAACTTCAGTGCTCGTCAATACGACAGCTATAAGAGCCATGATAAGCACTACAACCGAAGTGATAATCGTAGGTATTACTCAAGTCATCGCTCTGGTCGCAACTATGGTCACAAGCGCCATGACTACAAAGACTATCGTCATCATTATCGTGGTCATCAGCGCTACTATTATCGGAGTGATGACTATGTAGAGGACTATTTTACAATTTTGGGTGGCACCATTCTGATCAATGAATTGTTGCACCATTCACATGATTATCATTAACTCTCGATGAATGAATCATGTTGTTAGCAATTAAAATAATCGGTATTGGCACCGGTGGTGATGAAAGGAGTGTGACTCTGGAACGGCAATCCCTTGAGAACTTTCTGGTATCGGTAGAAAGACGAGCATATAGCATCGCTTTTGCCTCGCTTGGTCACCGTGAAGATGCATTAGATATCGTTCAGGAGTCGATGACCCAACTGGTTGCTCGTTATAGCAACAAGGGCTCAGATGAATGGCGGCCTTTGTTTTACAAAATTCTACAAAGCCGTATCAATGACCTACACCGGCGCCGTATGGTTCAGAACAAAGTTAAAGGCTGGCTTACAAAATTCCGAAATAAGGAAGACGGCGCTGAGTCAGAGGAAGATCCTATTGAGAATGTACCCGGGCCGGACAGTACATCGCCTCATCAGCAACATGAAAGGGAGCGACAACTGGAGGT
>DRHD01000133.1 GCA_011049795.1 Porticoccus sp. | reverse complement strand
GTAATTACCGGAATGGGAATTGTTTCTCCCTTGGGTAATGACAAAGAAACCGTCACTGAATCTTTGAGAGAATGCAAGTCGGGTATTGCCTTCCAAGAAGAGTTCAAAGAGATGGGGTTGCGCTGCAACGTTGCAGGCAAACTGGATCTCGACCCAGCAGAGCATATCGATCGTAAAGTGCTGCGCTTTATGGGCCCTTCTGCTGCTTATGGTTACATCGCCATGGCTCAAGCCATTGCTGACTCAGGGCTACCCGAAGACCAAGTGTCCAACATACGAACTGGACTCGTTATGGGCTCCGGCGGCGTATCAGGTGAAATGTTTACTGAAACCATTGATGTCATGCGTGAGCGCGGCATCAAGCGTGCGGGCCCCTACCGGGTGACCCAGATTATGGCCAGCACCGTCTCCGCCTGCTTGGCTACGCCATTCAAGATTAAAGGCGTCAACTACTCCATCTCATCAGCCTGTGCTACCAGTGCCCACTGTATTGGCCATGCCATGGAACTGATCCAGATGGGCAAACAGGATGTAGTTTTTGCCGGCGGTGCAGAGGATATGCACTGGTCAATGGCCGGTATGTTTGATGCTATGGGCGCCTTATCCAGTAAATATAACGACACACCCGAGAAAGCATCACGTGCTTACGACGCTGACCGCGACGGCTTCGTCCCTGGTGTTGGTGCTGGCTGCCTGGTAGTAGAAAGTCTGGAACACGCCATAGCACGCGGTGCAACTATTTATGCTGAAATCGTTGGTTACGGCGCCACCTCAGATGGCTATGACATGGTAGCCCCCTCCGGCGAAGGTGCTGCACGCTGTATGAAAATGGCCATGGAAACGACAGATGGCAGTATTGATTACATCAACACTCATGGCACGAGCACACCCGTGGGTGACTTGGCAGAACTAAAAGCGATTAAAGACGTGTTCGGTAACGATGCACCACCCATTAGCTCCACCAAATCTCTCTCAGGTCACGGCTTGGGGGCCGCAGGTGTTCAAGAAGCTATCTATAGCCTGCTAATGATGGAAAATGATTTCATCTGTGCATCCGCAAACCTTGAAACGATTGACCCCGAAGCGGCAGATCTGCCCATTGTGACCAAACGTATCGATAACGCCAACTTGCAGCGTGTTATGTCCAACAGCTTCGGCTTTGGTGGAACCAATGCAACGCTGACTTTTCAGCGTTATGAGTAACTGTTAACAGCTGCTATTAAGTCGAAAGACATAGTTAGGGCATAGTTAGGGAGGGCCATTGGCTCTCCTTTTTTTTGCACGATACGCAGTAGATAGTTTATACCGACATCCTCAGGCAGCCAGGTTGGTACTATCTATCTACCTATATATCTACCTACCTATACATTGTTTCTCCTCTCACCTGACAAAAAAATGTGCCTTAGTAAAATGTAGTAGGCATACTTAGGAAGGCATGTTACTTGAATCTAACAATACAGCTACTGTCATTCTGAGAGATATCATGAAACTCTACGACTACCCCGGAGTACCCAACCCGCGCCGCCTGAATATTTTTATGGCGGAAAAGGGCATTACTATCCCTCGAGTTCAGATTGACTTATTGAAAGGAGAGCAATTAGAAGCTGCATTCCACGATAAAAGTCCCAACTGCGATGTACCCACACTGGAATTGGATGATGGCACCTGCATATCACAACTAAACGCGATATGCCGCTACCTTGAAGCGCTGCACCCCAGCCCTCCCCTTTACGGTACAACCCCTGAAGAAATTGGTGCCATTGAAATGTGGAATCACATTTGCTTCACCAATGGATTCCAAGCAGTCGCTGACTTGTTTCGTAATGGGCCTGATTGGTTTGAAGGCCGCGCATTAATAGGCCCACATAACTACGACAAAATTCCCGAGCTCGTTGACCGTGGTCGCCAGCGCGTCATGAATTTTTATAGTGATATAGACCGTCACTTAGCTGACCGTGATTATTTTTCAGGAAACCAGTTTTCAGTGGCGGACATTACTGCGCTAGTCACTGTTGATTTCGCCCAGTGGGCCAAGGTTAACGTTCCAGATACCCATAAGCACTTAAAACGTTGGCACGCTCTGGTATCGGAGCGGCCCAGCGTAAAGTCAAACAGCTAGGGGTCGAGACTTCATATCACTGCACACTGAACGCCCCCCTAAGCACACCGTGCCGCGCCAAGAATGGCAGTTTGTCTCTGGCCACGCTCCCCCATGACAGCCCTAGCATTCCAAGGTAAACTGGCACCCTTAATTAAGTAAATTTCAAGTTGGGGCAAGGTATGGCTCGGGGTATTAATAAGGTTATTTTGGTCGGCAATCTGGGAAAAGACCCAGAAGCTAAATTCATGCCTAACGGTAATGCAGTGACAAACATCACTGTAGCGACCAGTGAAAGCTGGAAGGATAAACAGACTGGTCAACAGCAGGAACGTACCGAATGGCACCGGGTGGTTTTTTTCAATCGACTGGCTGAAATAGCCAGCGAGTACCTGAAGAAAGGTTCAAAAGTGTATGTGGAAGGCTCACTTCGCACTCGCAAGTGGCAAGGCCAAGATGGACAGGACCGCTACACCACAGAGATCGTTGCCAGCGAAATGCAAATGCTGGATAGCCGCGGAGGTTCTACGGGTTATGACAACCCAGCACCCGCGCAACAGAACGCTCCTCAGGCACAGGGCTCTCAACAACAACCTAACCAACAGCCCAATCAACAATCAAGCTCAACCACATCAGCGCCAGACGCTGGTTTTGACAGCTTTGATGATGACATTCCGTTTTAAAAAGCGTTTTAGGGTTAGTTTGAATACGGCCGCTTAAGAGTATGTTTGAAGCCCGCAATTATGCGGGCTTTTTTATGTGGAGATGTGTAGATCAGGGCCCTAGAACAACACCCTAGAAAGTCCGTCCCAAAACTTTCTGCATGGTCTCACGACAGAACTCATCGTTATCCACCTTGAAGTAGGCCAGCTGCTGCCCAGGAATCACTACCACATCACAGACACCAGGAACTTGTTCTATAAAGTCATCGATGACAAGAACTTCATTAGGTAGAAGCTGCACAACCAAACTCTTCAAATGACGAGGTTTCTTCATGGTTGCTGCAGCGATAATCCAAACAATGATCAGCAGGGAGGACATCCAAAATACCTGAGCATAGCCATAATGGTGAACCACATAGCCGCCTACAACACCCCCAAGAAAAGCCCCGAGGAACTGACTGGTGGAGTAAACCCCCATCGCAGTCCCCTTACCGCCCGCTGGAGCAATTTTGCTGACCAGTGATGGTAATGTCGCCTCCAATAGATTGAAGGCCATAAAGAACACAAACAATCCAAATACAAACCAGATACGACTTTCTGTGTTCCCGCCGAGTACGACCTCCCCTAAAGCAAGCAAGACCACCGCACCCACAAATACAGGCTTTATTTTTCGTTTAGCTTCGGCAATGAGAATAAAGGGAAGCATACAAAGAAATGAAAGTCCCATGACTCCCAAGTAGATCATCCAATGCTGATCACGGCTGTAGGATAGCGACTGTTCCAGAATTACAGGTACAGCGACCCAACTCGCCATCTGAGCAAAGTGCAATATTCCAATGCCTAGATTGAGGCGTAATAGCTCACCATCTCGTAATAGTTTGCCAAACATTGCGGGTACAGCTTGAGCTTCAGCATTTCGTATAGATACTTCCGGCGTAGGAATGACCAACAACAAGACCATAATGCCGACTACCGCCAAGCACGCAGTTAACCAAAATAGTCCTGAAAGCCCCCACCAATTAGCCAATACAGGCCCAAACACCACAGAGATCGTTGCCAGCGAAATGCAAATGCTGGATAGCCGCGGAGG
>DRHD01000132.1 GCA_011049795.1 Porticoccus sp. | reverse complement strand
CTCCTCTACCTTGTCTATGCCAGACTTAGCTTGGGCTTTGAGAAGTCCAGCTTGTGCGCGCGCTTTTGCCAGTTTGATTTCCCCGTATTTGCCAATAGTAGGGGTGCGTTGAAATACGCCATTCACTCGGAATTTTACGCGGTAGGAAGCCGGTGCTATATCTCCCTTGGGGGAGTCTTGGTTGACTCGGATATGAAAGCCACCAATCTTATTGCATTTGAGGCTTTCATTTTTCTTACGGTCGCTTAATAGCCACTTACGTAGTGTTGCATCGGTTAAATTCAAAGCTAGTCTCCTGTATACTCAGCAACATATTTAATGTCTGAGTGTTCTGTTGACCCATTCAGTGGGTTTCAGAGGTATTTATACGACTTGGAGAGTGACCGTAGAGTGACCACAATTAGGCTCAGTTGAGACAAGTTTTGCACTGGGACAAGACTGGCAAGAAACTGTCAGCATAGTTAAAAATCCTTTGCTAACAATGAGTTAGCGTAATAAATAATTATTGAACAAGGCAGCAATACTGATGGCGACATACTCTACCAACGAATTCAAAAATGGTCTTAAGTTAATGGTGGAAGGCGATCCTTGTACCATCATCGAAAATGAATTTGTTCGCCCCGGTAAAGGTCAGGCCTTCAGTCGCGTTAAATTCCGTAACCTCAAAACCGGCCGTATCTGGGAGCGCTCCTTAAAATCCGGTGAGTCACTGGAAGCGGCTGATGTGATGGAAATGGAGATGGATTACCTCTATAACGATGGCGAATTTTGGTATTTCATGGAGCCAGAAACCTTCGAGCAGCATCAGGCTGATAAGACGGCGGTGGCTGAGTCGGCGAAGTGGTTAAAAGAACAGGACCGCTGTACCATCACTTTGTATAACGGTGCGCCCCTAAGTGTCGCCGTGGCCAACTTTGTTGATCTGGAAGTGACTGAAACCGACCCGGGCCTAAAAGGTGATACCGCTCAAGGTGGCAGTAAGCCTGCGACCTTATCAACCGGAGCGGTAGTGCGAGTCCCTTTGTTTATCAATGAGGGTGAAATGCTACGAATCGATACCCGTACCGGTGATTATGTTAGCCGTGCCAAGGGTTAATTTTCTTTCGCGGCCCGTTTTCTGCGTGCCGCCACTGCTTTTCTGATGACTGATATTCTCTGGCAACCGACGGCGACGCTTGAAAGTATTAAGGCGCGCGCGGAGTTGTTGACCTCTATTCGTCAATTTTTTTCCGAGCGCCAAGTGCTGGAAGTGGAGACGCCACTATTGGCTCGATACTCGGTGACTGACCCGCATATGGATGTGCTGATGGCGGACAGCCCTGTCGGTAATGGCGATCGTTATTATTTGCAGACCTCCCCCGAGTACGCCATGAAGCGCTTGTTAGCCTCAGGCCTGGGTTCTATCTATCAAATCGCTAAGGCATTTCGTCGAGGCGAGCAGGGCGGTCGTCATAATCCTGAATTCACCATGCTGGAATGGTATCGCCCCGGATTTACTCACCATCAGCTGATGGATGAAGTGGAAGCATTAGTGGCAAGCATTATTGGTTGTGAACACGTCTTTGCAAGAAAATCCTATCGCCAAATGTTTCAACAGCATTTTGATTTTGATCCCCACCTGGTCGATGTTGGCGTGGTCAAGGCAGTTGCCCATCAACACCTGGACGTGCAAATGGATAGTGATAATAAAGATGATTGGTTGAATGTCTTATTAGCTGAAATTATTGAGCCAGCATTAGGTGTCGATGTGCCGATTTTTATTGTTGACTACCCTGCATCGCAATCGGCCCTGGCAAAAGTCAGTAAAGATGAAGCGGGTGTCAGTATCGCGCAGCGATTTGAACTGTACGTCGATGGAGTGGAATTGGCGAATGGTTATTTTGAGCTAACGGATGCGGAGGAACAAAAAAAACGTTTTCAGCATGATCAGCAATTAAGAGCTGATTTAGGGCGAGCTGAGATGGAGCAAGATAAATATTTGTTGGCAGCAATGGCAAGCGGCTTGCCAAGTTGTGCCGGGGTGGCCATGGGCCTGGATCGCTTATTGATGTTGGCGCAGGGCGTCGTTTCGATTAATGAGGTATTGGCTTTTCCTGTCGATAGGGCGTGATCCAACTGCGGGTTCTAAGATAATGCTTTACCCTGCTGGCTGGTGAAATTCAATCACATTGTTGTCGGGGTCACGGATAAAAATGAAGCTGGCACCATCGGGCGTGGTAATCGGCCCCTCGGTAATCATAAGCGCTAGCGCTTCCAGTTGGGTTTGCACGGATGGCAAATCAGTCACTTCCAGTGCCATGTGGGTAAAGCCGGTATGTTTTTCCGGTACATCCATTAACAGGTTTTGAGTTGTTTTTTCTGATGCGTTTAAAATAAAATTTATATTAACACCTGAGGGATGTTCCATAATGGCAACGGGTTCAGGCCCTACTGGCCCTAGCAGAAACTTAAATCCCAGCTTTTCATAAAACGACCGGGTTATAGCGAGATCTTTTACTCTAAGCCCGACATGGTTAATACCAGTAATATTGTCCATGGATTAATTCCTTGATTGTTTTTCTGGATGATAGGCTTAGGCATCGTTCTGATGCTAACGTTCACCATTCTTAGTGAAACGCCCTGTGCGGATCCGCATGCAGGGTGTTGTGGGCTTACTATTACCCACAAATATTGCAACCGAATCAATCCCGCAGCGTTATTCGCTCATTTTTTCAATTTCCTTTAAAGATTGTGCCTTCCATTTTTCAATAATGAGGCTTAGATCCTTCATTTCCTTTATAGCATTCTTAACTGATATCGCTTGATTTTTATTAAGCGTTTTTGTCACCGTTTTACCCTTTTCCTTTCTTGTCCATATCCAATATGGGCCATGCCAGTATTTCCTGTCCTCGCGGCAGCGGCAATTTAACCTCCCGCATTGCTTATATTGCTTGGCGATAGAACCTTTGAGAATTCGTTCTTTCGATGTGATTTTAGACTTTAATCGATCAATTTTATAGACCATGGCATTATCTATAACCTGAAGTATAATATACTTCAAGATGATAATAGGATAATAATGTGTACACAAGTAATTGGGCAAAAAAAGAGTTTGAAGATATCGATCTTTGCGACAAAAGACTAAACGGACGCCTTGTGAAAATTGCTGGGCAGCTTATATCATCGACAGAGAGTCCAATAAACAAAGCATGCGGAAACTGGGGCGAAACAAAGGCAGCTTATCGGTTCTTTCAAAACGATAATATCGACTATAAGGAGATAATTCGGCATCATTCGAAAAATACGAAAAACAGAGCCGAAGAAGAAAATATAATATTAGCGATTCAAGATACTACCTATTACAATTACACCAGCCATCCAAAGACGGAAGGTCTGGGACTATTGTCCAGATTCACTGGAAAGCATAAGAAAGATATATTAACCCGCGGACTCTCTATGCACACCACTTTGGCCGTAAATACTGACGGGCTTCCGCTGGGTCTTTTAGATCAAAAAATAACTGCAAGACAAGTGCTTCCAAAAGAAAAAGTCGCCATAAAGAAACGAACCCACAATATCGCCTTGCCAATTCAAGAAAAGGAAAGCATACGATGGCTTGACTCGATGAGAGCTTCCGTGTCAGTTTTTAATGGACAGAATAAAAAAGTTGTCACTGTTGCCGATAGAGAGGCTGATATATATGACTTATTTTTATTGGCGGAAGAGTTAAAGACCTATTACTTAATTCGTGCCTCTCATGATAGAAAAATCAATAAATCGGCCATACATTCTGATATCTCCGGGGAGAGGTTATGGGATTATATGGACAGACAGAAGATTGAAGGAAAAATACTGATCGATGTACCATCAAAAGAAAATCAACCTAAGCGAGTAGCCGAATGTAATGTCAAGGTCGGGAAGATAAGCGTATTACCACCTCGCAGTTTCAAAGGAGATAAATCAAAGCATGAAGCTCTGACTATATTCACTATTCAGGTCATTGAGGAAAAGCCACCCAAGGGGGCCAGTAAACTTGAATGGATGTTGCATACAAACATCCCAGTCATGAATTATGATGACGCCATTGAAAAAATAAAATGGTACTGTCTAAGGTGGCGGATTGAAGTGTACTTTAAAGTAATAAAATCAGGCTTCAATGTAGAGCGCTGTAGATTAGAAACGGCGGACCGGCTCATCCGATACTTGGCGGTTATAAGCATTGTGGCCTGGCGAGTTTTCTGGCTAACGCTGGTATCTAGAACTTCGCCTTCTATGCCAATGTCTGAATTTTTGAGTGAAGAGGAATGGAAGATATTATTTGTAAAATTTAATCCTAGTAGTAGAATCCCAAAACGTCCACCACCGTTGAAGACGGCTATAATCTGGGTCGCACAGCTTGGTGGGTTTTTGGCAAGGAAAGGAGACGGGCTCCCAGGGATTACATATATTTGGCGCGGACTAGAAAAATTATTTGATATGCTCACTGGTGCGCGATTATATGGTGATATTTGTGGGTAATAGTAAGGTGTTGTGGGGGCTGGGAGTTAGAGACTCCCGGCTACCCGATTAAGGCTGCCACTGGATATTAACCTTGCGATGCTGATTTGCACAATCACGGAGGTATAGATTGATTAGGCTTTGGTAGGGGACACCTGACTCTTCTGCCATCACCTTGAAATAGTCAATGACGTCCTCGCTCAGCCTAATGGTTACGGGTTTTTTAAGCTTTGAAGCATAGGGGTTTTTCCGGGATTTCATTTTTGACAAGTCGTATTCTTTCTTCATGATGAACCACCTTGATAATACTGTTGCTCGTTCTTCGTGGCTTTCCGTGCAGATATAATTCTCAGCTCTTCTCCGTCATCACCGCGCTCACAGTGCACGACCATGATGATGCGTGATTCGTTGCTCATGCCGAGCAATAAGAAACGTTCCTCATCAGATGAATCTTCGTCGTAGAATTGGACTGCTAGGTCGTCGTAAAAGACGGATTGAGCTTCCTCAAAAGAAACTCCATGCTTCTTGAGGTTGGATTTAGCTTTGGCTTGATCCCAGCTGAAATTAATCATAAATACATTGTATGTACATTGACTGCGATGTCAAGAGGGCCTTAACGCTTAGCACAGCGGCAGCCGGTACGGCTGTCGCGCCTGGTGTGTATTGTTGAACGAAGCCGCTAAAGCGGCAGAAGGGCCAAATCGTCTTTACGTCTCTATACCCCTCAATGTTGAGGGTGGTAAGGAGAGTTATTATGAATATCGACGAGCAAACCCGGTTCAAGCTTCTTTATGATCGCTATTTTAACGAATTAACCCTGCAAGGTAAAAGCCAAAAAACCATCGAGATGTATTCTCGCGTTCTACGCAAGACCGCTGACTATTTTGATTGCTGCCCCGATCATTTATCAGAAGAGCAATTAAAAACCTACTTCCTGGAACTGGCCTCTACACGCTCCTGGAGTACGGTAAAAATTGCCCGCAATGCTATTCAGTTTTTCTATAAACATGTGTTGAACCGCCTCTGGCAATGGGTCGATATTGTAAAACCTCCCCGGGTGCAACCGTTGCAGGATGTACTGTCTATTGATGAGGTGCAGCAGATCATCAATCACACCCGCAAACTCAGCTATCAGGTGTATTATCTGACGACTTATAGCCTTGGCCTGCGCTTAGGTGAAACCCTTAACTTGACCATTG
>DRHD01000131.1 GCA_011049795.1 Porticoccus sp. | reverse complement strand
GTTTGCTCATTTCTCCATGCTGCCAGAAGTGATTTTAACCCTATCCAGCACAGGTAAGTCGCACCGAATATTTTAAATATGAAGAATGCTTGGGATGATTGAACTAACAAAATAGATATGCCTAATATTGATAGGCTGCCGTGGATATAAAATGCTGCAACAACCCCACCGATGTTAGCGAACCCTGCTGATTTACCCGAAATAGGAACAGTCTTAGCTATCAAGACACCATTGGGGCCTGGAGAAATTACGAGTAATGTAGCCACAGCCATAAAACTTAAAATTTGTACTGCATCCACTTTTTAATTCCTCGATTTTCTTAGGGGTATAAGACTGCTAACACTGAGGTAATGGGCCGCGTGGATGCGAAGCAGCGCTTTTAGCGGTCCAGCCAGCTTTGCACTATTGCATTTGAACTACGAGTTATGATCAATATAGCTGTATCATCCAAACCATAACAGATACAATTTAGAGAAAAAAACCAGTACAGTTTAATAACAAGCAGGATGCAGCTGATCATGCTCTTCTATCAGGATTTAGCCAGAGATCTCAGTGAACAGATTCGCAGTGGTAATTATCGGGTGGGCGACCGCTTGCCGTCGTTACGGATAATTGGTGCGGGGGAAGGCGGGAACGAAATTAGCGATAATTATTATCTAATGTTCGCTATTGAGGAAGAAGCTTGAACTAATTGAATAGTCGGTTAAGGGGCCAGGCTAATGGAAAGCAATTTCTAAAAATTTCTTATCGTGCGCACAACCACTTCGTTTGGTTTTTCAGGGTAAAAGTTAGCAACGAAGGTCCTCTCGGTCACGTTATTTGGGGCGTTTTTGGCAATGATTTCATCTGCCCTGAGTTTTCACACAGCCTGGGTCAACTTGCGATATCAACCTTACATGTAAAATAAAAACAGCTACGGCAGCTTTACTTTTCAACAACGGACATGAAAAAACCCCGAGTTTAGTCGAGGCTAGAGGGCGGTTCAGCCAAAAGCAGCCCCACACACCTCCTTTTCGTCATTCCCGCGCAGGCGGGAATCCAGTACACTGCCAAATTATATTGAGAAAACTGGAGGCCAAGGATGGCTAAACAACCCGCTTCGTACATACTCGGTAGCAAGCGTAATGGTACGCTGTATATTGGTGTCACTAGCAATCTTATTCAACGTATTTGGCAGCATCGAAATAATCAAGCTGAAGGATTTAGCCAGCGCGATAACGTGCATAAATTAGTTTACTTCGAACTGCATCAAAATATGGAACAGGCTATTCTAAGGGAAAAACAACTCAAGAAATGGAATCGAAAATGGAATCTTAGACTAATTGAAAAAGATAATCCTGAATGGGCTGATCTCTGGAACCAAATTTGCCAGTAACAATTCATGTAGTCTAACTGGATTCCCGCCTGCGCGGGAATGACGATTTAAAAGATACTTCCGCTAAGGGTCAACTGCTGCCAAATGAGGCTAATTCTAACCTGTTAGACTCAATGGCTGTTATTCGATCAACACCTGCCATACAAAAATTTTTTACCTCACGCATAGACTAAGTGGCATCTAACCCCTTGGGGGCAGACCTAAATAAGCCATGAGATTAATCAATGCTTGAGGGTAGTTCAGTGCCGATAGTAGCCATTCGTCTATATTGAACTCCTCCCCTGAATAATAAGGGTTTGTTTAATAAGTATGATTTTATAACAGGCTTACACTGCCGCCATACATTTCCACACTAAAAATTTTCGACTTTTGTCCAAGGTAAGCTACAATTTACGTACTTTGAATCAACCTTGCTTTTATAAAAGTGTAAAATTAAAATTTAGTTGCATCAAGATAAAGACATTTTTATGTTTGAATACAATATACAGCGTCACATTATTACCTGTCTGGTTATCACCCTATTGATGTGTAGTCAGGCAAATGGGGAAGTAACGGTTGCTGTTTATGCTATCAATGGTCTTTATGAGCCGTCCGGCGATGGCCAATACGATCAAATAATCAAGGAAGCGCAGGACAGTCATCACCCCATTACGCTTAAGCATCTTCCCATCGTCGAGGCACAACGTGCATTCAAGTCAAAAACCGTAGATTGCCTCTCACCCTCGGATCAATTGATAGAGAATTTTCCGTTCCCCGTTATTCAGAGCAATGCATTCAACATAGCTAAGGCTTATGTTTTTTGGCGAGCCGACGAATATGCACGCCCAAAATTAGAGCAATTAAATCACTTGGTAGTTGGCTATCAAGAAGGGGTTGGGTTTCACGATCAATTCGAAAAACTTGATATAAAATTACAAGAAAGCCACTCAATAGAGGCTATGTATAAAGCCCTAATCGAGAAAAAAATTGATGTCTTCTTGTCATTCACTCCAGATATATGGGCACTATTCGATAGCAAAGAATTACCCAATATTAGCTATGAAATCAACAAACCCTTCTTAACCTATCGTGACAGTATTGTCTGTCACAAAACAGATAGTGCTGAAATTACTATTCAAGCTTTCAATAAAAAATTGCACACCCTTGATGAAATAGGAAGGTTACGTAATCTTCTGGACGTTAATTATTCACGAGAGTAAGGCTCTGTAACTAATGACTGCTACGGGTCGATACTGTTGAAAAACTCGTTAATTTTCTCGCCAAGAAAACGTGATGAAAATCGACCTCTCAGAATCGCCTGTATTGAACGATCTCCTACAGGGCAATGCATTTCTATATCCTGAATTTTATTAAAAGTTCAATGTTGAGAGTTTTTCAACAATATCGGTCACCAGTCATCCTAACTATTCTTATCAGTCATTTACGGCAGCTTCACTCCTGGCAGCAGACATGAAAAAACCCCGAGTTTAGTCGAGGCTTGAGGGCGGTTCTGCCAATAACTGCCGTTCAGGTGTTGATGGATCAGATACAAGCGGACATTTGGATTAACGGAATAATTGGTGTTCGGGTATAGGAAGAGTTTACGACAGGGCATCACTCACAGTGTATGTATGTTTGCCTGATATTTATGGACACACTGTTAAAAAATGAATGATTCCGTCACTTTTTTATAGAAAAAAACCACCAATAGCCGGTACTAGCCAAGGGTGGTTTAACTTTTGACGTATATTATAAAGTCAGTGAAACCTACATGCCCATTCCACCCATGCCGCCGTCGTCACAGTCGCCCATACCTCCGTCGCAGCCATCGCTACCGCCAGTTCCATCGGGGAGTTCTTCGCCAGCAGGTAGCGTGATCAGTTCAGACATCATGCCACCGGCACCGTGCTGGAAGATATGGCAATGGAACAACCAACGTCCCGCAGCCAAGTCACCGCCAACTGGATCGTCTAAACGAACTTTGGCAATCATAGAAGTATGCGGTGGGATTGAGACTGTATCGACAAACTCATCAGGTCCATAAGACCAGCTCTTCATAATGCCTTGCTCGTGATGCATTTCCATAAACTCGATCGGTTGGAATGAGAATCCGTGCAGGTGAAAAGGGTGATGCATTGCTGTGTGGTTATGAACTTCAAACTTAACCACATCACCCAGATTTGCGAAACGCGCTGTTGGCGCAAGAGGAGGCAATTCCCCCATCATGCCAAACATAGGGTGCCAGGACTCACCGTCGATGAAAAAGTGTGCACCATTCTCATCCATCGAACCCTGCAAATTCATGCGCTTCATCATGCCAGAGAAATCAACGTTCGCGTCGCCAAGAACCTCAACCAAATCACCTACCAATGGTAGTAAAGGCGTACCGGGTTCGAAAGAAAAGGCGTTGTGCTCGTGTCTATGCCTTGGCTTTCTAACCGCTAAGCGCATGATTTTTTTGCTTGGACGCATACCGTCATCAAACGCGTCTTGCATTCTTCCACAGACCGTCATCATGTCACCCATGTCACCCATGTCACCCATGTCACCCATGTCACCATCCATGCCATCCATGCCGCCCATGTCGTCATCGCCATCCTCGTCCATACCATCATCCAGCGCCATGCTCATTCGCATGCAGGTTGGGAATTCAGTATTTCCGCACTCGCTGGAGTTCATGCACATATTCACTGGCATCTCCATCACCATCTCATGACGACCACGCGCATAGTCTTTCCATTCAAGGAACAGCTCATCGCCTACATTGGCATTGGGTATAATAACCACATTCACACGTTCGGCTGGGGCAATGAGAATTTCGCCCTCATCAAAACCTGAATCGATCATTTCCATACCACCACACATCTTCATCATGCTGCCAGCCATCGACATACACATAGAGTAAGCGGAACCGTTAGAAGCACCGCAATCATCATCGGACATACACATTATCATGGGCATATCCATCGCCATGCCCATTTTTGAACCACCCTCTAGAATGGCCTCATTAAGCAAACCTCCCTCACCACCGTAGCGAACCAGCTGGTGACCCGGCAGAAACAAACGGTAGTAGCGACTAATAGACGTATTGATAAGCCGCAGTCTAATGCCCTGACCTTTACGTACTTTCAGGGTTGGCAGCTCACGGCCATTGACCAGCAGCAGCTCACCTTCGGTACCGTTCATAATCTCAAGATCCGATAACATTCCACTCTCCAGATCAACAACCTCATCGTTATCATTCACGGTTATGTCACTGAGAACGAGTGTGGCATTACGACGTGGTAACACACCCATGTCAACGAGAGCATCTTCTTCCGGGGAGCTTACAATGAGTG
This sequence comes from Porticoccus sp., assembly GCA_011049795.1. The sequence continues at coordinate 898 of DRHD01000131.1, read as the reverse complement.
CGCCATAGAGGCCTGCGAAAACTGACTGAGTACTGCGTGTGTGAGGGTGGTACCAGAAGGTCCCGTCACGGGAAACAACAAAATCGTAAGTATACGTGTCGCCAGGTTTCACCGGCATCTGGGTAACTTGAGTACCGTCGGCCGCATTATTGCCCTCAATGCCATGCCAGTGGATAGTCGTGCCCCACCCCTCGGGCAATTCGTTTTTGAGATGAACAATCACGCGGTCTCCTACCGCCACTTCGATCAGCGGCCCGGGGACCGAATCATTGTATGCGTATACCATTACCTCACTACCCGGCGAAATCGACATCATGTGCTCCGAGGCGGTCAAGGTTGTCTCAAAAATATGGGGGTCCGGGTTGGTATCATGGGCACGCTTGAGCCGGGCATTGCGTTTCCATTTGCTATGTTTGTCATGGCCGTGATGAAGATCACTGTGATGATCCTCGATATGATCCGGCCCCTTGGCATAGACCTGGCTGGCTGATGCTGCCATTGCAACCGCGAAAACCACACTCAGCACGATGTGACAAAATGCATTGTCTTTAAAATAATTTTTCGACATCATTTTTTCCTCCTGTGAAGAACTATTGATCCTGGGAATAGAAAATCGTTAGCAAAAACGTTGTTAACCTGAGCAGATTGGGGTGTGAGCTGACCTTCTTACTCAAGGGGTGAGGGGGGTCTTGTTATAACGGCTCCGCTACCCATTTCTGCCATTCAGAATCTTACACAATCCTTCACGCCTTATCTGAAGTGGTTATAAGCCGGTTCAATTTATATTACAAATTACTTCAAGCCCAGTCTAAGCATGTATTTACACATGTGGTCATAGCCTGCATAGTTCTGTACGAAAATAAAACAGCATAACTATAACAACGTTTTTGCTAACGAT
>DRHD01000130.1 GCA_011049795.1 Porticoccus sp. | reverse complement strand
TAAAGGTCGTTCAACGCGCAAGCGCTTTTGTCCCGCCCAGCCCAGGCTGCCCTCTCTTGCTGCGCAATTCACCTTGTTCGCGGGAATGACGGCGAATGTAATTGAACTGTTTTACCACTAAGTAAGTGCTGTTCACGTCAGTGGGTAAATTTTACAGCCTTACAATTTTCCTGCTGGTACATCACTAAGAGCTCGCTGCTGCTGTTGTTGCTCGTTCACTGTTACGGTTTTGTCGCCGTCGGTGATGGTCCAGGACCAACACTGCTCTTTACCTACCTGTTCAGTCAATGGGGAGATGGTAATAATGAGTTCGCGGCAAGGGTCAACGGAGAAAGGCTCTGGTAAAGGGAATAAAATTTGATCCCAATGAGTGGGCATATCATTGGGCCCTGTGCCAAATGAGACGCCTTCGCTTAATTCTGTACTAAACCAAGCGCAGAGGGCAAATATTTCAGCTTTTTCATCAGGCTTTATCTTGCCGGTAAACACCCTGGGTGTTTCGGCTTTAGTGATCGTGTGCATATTCAACGAGCCCAAATGGGCTGTGCTTTTCATGATACTGTCAGGGTCTAATGCCACTAAATCAGTTTGTTGAAAAGGCACATGGGCTATCGGTGAAAAATCTAAATCGTAAGGCTGATCTTTTAGAAAGGAGAGGTCGTCTAATAAGTCTTCATCACAAACCAGCCCGACATGAAGGCTGACTTCTGCGGGAATCATTACGCCCCCTTTGGCTAGATAACGATCCCGTATGGCCAGTAAGGGTTCGAGCATGGCTTCATAAAATAAACAATGCCCCATCCACTCCGACACAATGACATCGACTTTTTCATTTAGCTGCAATGATTGATGGTCGTCATGGTAAAAATCGATATTATCGAAACCATTTTTTTGCGCAATTTCTTTGGCTGTTTTAATAAAAGGGGAGCGATCAACGGCTATTATTTTACTGGCGCCAGCTCGTGCCGCAAACATAGATAAGACGCCGGTACCGCAACCAAAGTCCAGCACGGAATGTTGCGGCTTGACTACTTCAGTAATCGATTTTTCATAGGCATCGGTCCGAACAACATCCTGCAACATCACCTTATGCATCGCAACATCACGATAGGACATGCGATAGGGCGGTTGAATGCTCGCTAGTGTTTTATCTTGATCCTGGTCTTTATCGCTGTCATTACTCATGCCGACCTCAATATTTCTGCCTATGCAACTTCCATCAATTGTTGCTGACTCGCCAGGTATTCATTGTACGTGCCCTGATAATTAATCACTTGCTTATCCTTGATTTCAATCACACGGGTAGCCAGTGACGAAACAAATTCCCGGTCGTGGCTAACAAATATCAAGGTGCCGTCATAATTTTTTAAGGCGATGTTCAACGCTTCGATGGCTTCCATGTCCAGGTGATTGGTTGGCTCATCCATAATAAGCACATTGGTATCCTGCATCATTAATTTGCCAAACAACAATCGGTTTTTTTCTCCACCGGAACAAACACGGGCTTTCTTATTGGCATCATCGGCTGTAAACAATAAGCGCCCCAGCATTCCTCGTACCATTAAATCGTCATGCTTGGCTGTGCGCCATTGGGACATCCAGTCAAATAAATTCAGATCGGAATCAAAGTCAGCGCTACTGTCCTGGGGGCAATAACCGACCTTCGCGTTTTCGGCCCATTTTATCTCGCCCTTGTTAGCTGTAATCTCATCCATCAGGCAGCGTAGGAAGGTTGTTTTACCCGCGCCATTCTCACCAATAACCGCTAGTCTAGCTCCAGCCTCTAAAATCAAATTGCCCTGACTGAACAGCGTTTCATTGTCGAAGCCATGGGATAGTTTTTCCAGCACCAATGCTTGACGGTGGAGTTTTTTACTTTGCTTGAAACTAATAGACGGCGTGGCTCTACTCGATACTTTAACCTCATCCAGCGTTATTTTATCCATTTTCTTGGCGCGAGAACTGGCCTGCTTGGCTTTTGATGCGTTGGCTGAAAAGCGATTAACGAAGGCTTGTAACTCATCTATTTCAGCGCTCTTTTTTGCATTCTCAGTCAGTAACTGCTCTCGAATCAATGCCGCCTCCGCCATATAATATTCGTAGTTACCCGGATATACCCGCAGCTCACCGTAGTCGATATCGGCCATATGCGTGCAGACTGAGTTGAGGAAGTGGCGATCGTGAGAAATAATGATCATGGTACTTTTACGTTGGTTTAGGATATCTGCCAACCAGTTGATGGTGTTGATGTCCAGGTTATTGGTCGGCTCATCTAACAGCAGTATATCGGGATCGGCAAATAACGCCTGTGCCAGTAATACCCGTAACTTCCAACCGGGCGCTACCTGTGCCATCAAACCGAAATGGAACTCTTCTTCGATACCGGCTTCCAGCAGTATATCTCCGGCACGACTTTCAGCGGTGTAGCCATCCATTTCAGCAAATACAGTTTCCAGATGAGCCACCTTCATGCCGTCTTCATCAGACATTTCAGCCAGTGCGTAAATACGATCGCGCTCCTGCTTAACCTTCCATAATTCAACATCGCCCATGATCACGGCGTCAACGACGCTGTATTGTTCAAAGGCAAACTGATCCTGGCTAAGGGTTCCCACTTTACAGCCGGGATCGATGGAGACGTTGCCAGAGGTGGGGGCCAGTTCACCACTAAGAATTTTCATAAAGGTCGATTTGCCACAACCGTTGGCGCCAATCAGGCCATAGCGGTTGCCGTTATCGAATTTAGCAGAGATATTTTCAAACAAAGGCTCGGCGCCAAATTGCATGGTGATGTTAGCAGTGGAGATCAAAGGTGTATTCCTGAGAGTGTACAAGTAGTGGACTTAGCCAATAGCTACAACTAAGACTAAGGGCCGCGCACTATATAGATTCGTGGTCACAATGTCGAG
>DRHD01000129.1 GCA_011049795.1 Porticoccus sp. | reverse complement strand
GTGTGCTGGGTGGTCAGGGTATCTCTTCAGGGCAGTTTGTGGGTGTTTGTTTACCCAGGAATGCTATGTTGCCAGTGGTGCTATTGGCGCTGTGGAAGCTTGGTGCAGCCTATGTTCCTTTAGACCCGGATTTTCCCCTTGAGCGCCTACTCTATATGGTCGAAAACTCCGGTATGAGTTCGATCATTAGTGATACAGAATATGGCGATCTACTGGCTGCTGCGAATGGTGAAACGAGCTGTCTGGTGTATTGCCTAGAAGATATAATCGAACAGCTGCATAAACAACCGGTTCATTTGCCGGAGATAACTATTAATGCATCGGATATTGCTTATATAATTTATACCTCCGGTTCTACTGGCCGCCCCAAAGGCGTGGTAATTGATCATGGTGCAGTAGCAAATTTTCTGCTTAGTATGGCGCAAGAGCCGGGTTTGTCCGCTGATGATGTGTTTGTCGCTATGGCAACCATTTCTTTCGATATGTCAGTGCTGGAATTATTTTTACCATTAGTTGTCGGTGGGTGTTGCTATATTCTGCCGAAGGAAGTGACGATTGATGCGGCGTTGCTATCTCTGGCGATTGCAGGCAGTGCTGCCACGGTAGTTCAAGCTACGCCATCAACTTGGCGTATGTTGTTAAATAGTGGTTGGAAGGGGGCGTCAGCACTTCGGTTATTTACCGGTGGTGAGGCGCTGACTAGTGATCTTGCCGAGCAATTATTATCCTGTGGCTCAGAGTTGTGGAATCTATACGGACCCACTGAAACAACCGTATATTCTGCCTGCATCCGGGTTGAGCCAGATTGCCCTATGCGAATAGGCCGCCCTATACATAATACTCAAATCTATATTTTTGATGACAGTTGTCGTTTGGTAGCAGCTGGAACTTATGGCGAAATTTGCATTGGGGGCGATGGACTTGCTGTCGGTTATCATAATCAGTTGGAGCTGACGCAGGAGAAATTCATTTATACGGAGGATGGTGTCCGCTTATATCGCACGGGTGATATTGGACGTTATTTAGGCGATGGTAACATTGAATACGCGGGTCGTATTGATGATCAGGTTAAGGTTCGTGGCTTTCGTATTGAGTTGAGGGAAATAGAAGCCTGGTTGATTCGCCACTCGGGTATTGATTCTTCCGTGGTCAAGGATTGGCGGTTGCGTGATGGTGATGTGAGGTTGGTTGCCTATATAACCATCACTGCAGATTACACCGGAGATGATGCGATGTTAAGAGGTTATTTAGCAGAGCATCTACCGGATTATATGTGCCCACAGCATTTTGTTGTGTTAGCACAATTGCCATTAACCCCTAATGGAAAAATAGATCGCAAAGCTTTACCTGAACCTAAATTGTGGCAGCGTAGCGTTGATGAACATAATAACCACTGTGGCGATGAGTCTGAACAGGCTCTGCTTCATATTTGGGAAAAAGTGCTGGGTGTGCCATCGGTAGGGTTGGATGAGGATTTCCTTGCTCTGGGTGGGCATTCTTTATTGCTGGCGGAGATTGCTGTTTTGACGTCCCGGCACTTTGGTATTGTGGTGCCATTACGCAGTGTTTTTGAGCATACAACGGTACGGTCCCTTGCCAGGTGGTGCAGTGAGCAGCGCTCAGAAACCAAAACGCCAGTGACCGTGCTAGAGGAAGATGCGTTTAATATATGTCAGCGTCGCTTTTGGTATCTCGATCAACTCTACGGTGGTTTTCCTGCGCATAATTTACCTATTCTTCTTAGCTTCAGCGGCTGCGTGGATGAACAAAAACTGGCGAAATCTTTTCAGGATATTGTTGCTTGTCAGCCTTCTTTACGCAGTCGTTTTATTGTCGAGGATGGGCGGCCAGTTAAAGTGGTGGAGGATTCTGTAGACTTTCATCTTGATATTCTAGACCTGCGTAGTCAGGATGAAAGCCAGGTGATGGAAACTGTTGCTGAGCGGATTGCTGAGGTTTTTGATTTACAGCATGCTCCGTTAATCAGGGCGACACTGATTCGGCGGAAAACACAGCAGTATGATTTGCTGATCGTAACGCATCATATTATTTCCGATGCCTGGTCTAATGCGATACTGAAGACGCAGTTAGCAAGCTGTTACCGTCAGCGGCTTGCAGGTGGCGACACACTACTTGACCTAAAAGAGGTAAAACAACAACCTGCTTCTATTGATTCGGCTTTAATAGAGCGGGAAGCGTTTTGGGTCGAGCAATTGGCAGGAGCGGAGCCGGTGCTTAACTTGCCGACGGACTTTGTTCGTCCTGTGGTGATGACTTACCAGGGGGCTCGTTGCCAGCTCAAGCTGTCAGCGCAGAAAGTTAGGCAGTATCGGCAGTTGGCACAAGACCGAGGTGTTAGTTTATCCATGTTACTAATGTCGGTTTATTGGTGGTTATTGGCGCGTTATTCAGGTCAAACCGATATTGTAATTGGTGTGCCTGTCTCTGCTAGTCGGGTTGGAAACGGTGATGTTATTGATTGTTATATCAGAACATTACCAATACGAATCTCACTGGAAATGGATGTCGGTTTTAGCGAGTTGCTGCAAAAGGTTCGTGGCGTTGTGCTGGAGGTATTGGATCATAGTGACATTCCCTTTGAGAGAATTGTCGAATTAATCAATCCACCTCGTAGCGCTAGTCGTACCCCGATTTACCAGGTGCTTTTCAGTTTTCTTGATCGCAAGCCTGAAGTTGTTGAGTGGCCTGGATTGGAATGTGTCGAGCAGTCGGTGCCGGTTCAGCATGTTCAAACGGATTTTGGTTTATATCTTGAGTTGGAGCATGATGGTGGTTTAACGGGTTATCTTGAATACAGTACGGACAGCTATCAGCAAGAATCCGCCACTCAGTATTTGTCTCATTATCTTAATTTGTTAGATGGTTTGTTGTTGGAGCCGAACCCAAACTTGGCAAAGGGAAATCTGTTGTCAGGTAGTGATTGCAGGCGCCAGCTTGAGGATTGGAATAACACGGACTTGCCATTACCCTCCGTCGGTAGTGTGTTGGGTCGCATTATTTCATGGTCGCAGAAAAACGGGGAGGTTCCTGCTACAGAGTCACTTAATAATGCCTTAAATTATCGTGAGCTTGACGAAAAATCCAATCAGCTGGCAGGGTATCTAGCAGAGCAAGGGGTTCAGGCAGGCCAATTAGTGGGTGTTTGCGTACCTAGGGACGAGTATTTAGTGGTAGCATTATTAGCCGTGTGGAAAGTGGGTGCCGCTTATGTGCCCCTTGATGAGCATTACCCCGCAGAGCGGTTGCGATATGTAATTGAGCATGCCAGCCTCTCCAGAATTCTTACCGTGTCATCATTGGCTTCATCATTGTCGGCTGGTAATGCTGATCTTATCTTTATTGACGATATTGCTTCTCAGTTGGAACGTATTAACCGGCAGCTCCCTTGTCCCGCGCTATCGTCTTCTGATCTTGCCTATGTCATCTATACCTCGGGTTCCACCGGTAAACCCAAGGGTGTAAAAATTAGTCACGGGGCTTTGTTGAATTTTATTGAAAGCATGAGCCATAAGCCTGGGTTGGTGGTCCAGGATCGATTGTTGGCAGTGACTACATTATCCTTTGATATTGCGGGGCTTGAATTATTTCTACCACTTTATATTGGGGCTACATGTGTTATTGCCAGGCGTGAAGATGTCCAGGATGCCGTTCGCTTAAAAGAATTACTGGTGGAAAATAAGATTTCTGTGATGCAGGCAACACCATCAATGTGGCGAGCATTACTAGCAGTAGGTTGGATGGGTGAAAAAGGGTTTAAAATTCTGGTAGGTGGTGAAGCGCTCTCCCGGGATTTAGCCCAGCAACTAATCGGCTCTGGTGATTCTGTTTGGAATATGTACGGGCCTACCGAGACCACTATTTGGTCGAGTTGCAGAAAATTATCGGTTGATGATGATCATATTAGTATTGGCTGGCCTATTGCTAATACACAAATGTATATTCTTGATAAAAATCGCCAACT
>DRHD01000128.1 GCA_011049795.1 Porticoccus sp. | reverse complement strand
GATGTATTACTGGGATCTTCATCAATGGCATTGGCAAGAACAACTTCGGCCTGATTATAGTTACCTAGAGAAAGGTAAATATCTGCCTCACCTGCTGGATCGACACCTTCACCATCGGCAAGCTCTAATTTTTCAAACTCTTTTAGCTCTTGTTCATCAAATTCCGGTGTAGCCTCGGCAAGAACTTCCAACTCTTTTTCACTGAAGACCTCTTCAACGACCTCTATTTCAGGTTCTGGTATCGGCTCAGGCTCATTAACCAACGTCCGTAAAGAGAGCTCATCCGGCTCATCTTCACCCTGTTTACGGTTTCTAAAAAAGAGTACAACCGCCAACAGGATCGCTAGTAAGGCAATCAATGGATATAACAAAATATCCATCCAAGCTGCTAAATCGAAACCGGCTTCTTTTTTCGCTGACTCAGATGATTGAGCCTCTGCAGCTGGCGAAACTTCCTCTAGCTCTGATGCTTGCTGGGATGACAGCTGTGTAGCTCGAAGTGAATCATTATTGATTTCCACAAGGCGACTCATCGTGGCCACCTGTTCTTCCAGATTGGCCAACCGAGTCTTTAGCTCGGCATTTTCACGTTGGGTTTTATCCAGCTCTTCCTGAACAACAGATAAGTCATTCTGGGTAAGATCACTGTCATTCCCACCAGCACCACCAGTGCCTGAAGTATTATCACCCGCACCACTGACCATCAAAGCTTCGTTCTGGTCTAGGACTGCCAGTTTCAACTGACCGCCTCTCGCTTCTTCTGTGGTGGAAGGTTCTTCTACATCGTCAGAAGCATCCAGCTGAGGAGCAGTAACCTCTTGAGAATCTTCCAGAGCTGCCGTCTCAAAGGCTATATCGAAAACAGCCTCATCATGACTCAAACTTGCTATATCACTACCTTTAGGCAACCGAATAATGGCGCCCTTCTTTAGCAAATTGATATTGTCATTGATAAATGCGTGGGGGTTGTACTGCTTAATAGCGGCCATTGTTTGATACAGAGACGCATCACTTGGCTTGATTTTTTTGGCTATACCCCAGACGGTATCCCCTGAGCTAACCTTGTATTCACCGTCACCTGCTGCGAGCGACGAGGTAGCTACTGATGGAGACGCTGTTTTAGTTGATCGCTCTTGCGCCTGGCGGCTAGATTGAACCTTGAGCTGCGAGCTTTGACTCGCAGCCTCAATCTTTTTTGCGGAGGGGGACTCCGTTGCATACAAAGGCAAGTCCAGCAACAGGGTGTATTCCCTTAATAGTCGCCCAGTCGACCACTGTAGCTCTATGAGAAAATCCAGATAGGGTTCACGAATGGGTTTACGTGAAGACACGCGAATAATGGGCCGGTCAGGTTTTGTCAGGTCAACCTTGAAACGCAGGCCAGTCAGTAAAAACAGCCGTTCAACACCCGCTTTTTCAAATTCGGCTCTGGACCCCAAACCGACCAACATCTCAAGCTCAGTGAGCTCGCCCACATTGATCAATTGGATTTCCATATCAAGGGGCTCGTTCAAGGACGAGTTCAGTTTAACTTCACCCAACCCAAGAGCAAAAACTGTATTGGCAAACAACGTAGTCAGAAAGCCCACGGTTAAAATCGAATTGCGCAACTTCATGATGTATTCCCTGTGTTGCTTTATCAGGAAGGGTTCTCTTGCAAGAGTTTTACAACCGAGCAGACAACCATTCACCCCGTTATTAGATGTTAGGTGTAAGTATTTATGACTGAAAGGAATTGTTCAACCACTGTTACTGGAAAATATTGCTAAATACAGTCATTGGTAGTGCTGATTTATGACGAATTGCACAAAACGGTAAAGCAACACCTATTGAACACGCCTAATAGACTCACCAAGCCACCCACTCGCTGAGAACAAATAATAGGCCACAAGTCAGGCTTCCAGTAATATTCTCAACATCCTACGCAGCGGTTCTGCCGCACCCCATAAAAGCTGATCGCCTACAGTAAAGGCAGAAAGGTAGTCATTTCCCATATTCATTTTTCGTAAACGGCCTACTGGTACATGCAAATGCCCAGTGACCGCAGCAGGCGTTAACTCCTGCAAAGTGGCTTCACGATCATTAGGCACTACTTTTACCCAATCATTGGCTTCAGCCAAAATCGCTTCAATCTCATCCATTGGGGCGTTTTTGGTCAATTTGATGGTCAGCGCCTGACTGTGGCTGCGCATGGCACCAATACGGACACAAATTCCGTCCACAGGTACTAACGAGTGACCGGAGCGACCAAGAATCTTGTTGGTTTCAGATTGCCCTTTCCATTCTTCTTTACTCTGGCCATTTTCAAGCTGCACATCAATCCATGGAAGCAGGCTACCGCTAAGAGGCGCACCAAAATGATCCGTAGGGAAACCCTCACTACGCATAGTTGATGCCACCTTCCTGTCAATCTCAAGAATAGCGGAGGCAGGATCAGCCAGTTCGGTAGCAACAGACTTCTCAATAGCGCCCATTTGAGCAATCAGCTCACGCATATTCTGTGCACCAGCACCAGAAGCAGCTTGGTAAGTCATGGCAGAAGCCCACTCAACCAATCCCTGATTAAACAGCCCGCCCAGGGCCATCAACATCAAGCTGACAGTACAGTTACCACCAATAAAGTTTTTTGTGCCATTAGTAATGCCGTCTTTAACCACGTTCAGGTTTACCGGATCCAATACAATTAATGCATCGTCAGCCATCCGCAATGCAGAGGCCGCATCAATCCAATAACCGTTCCAACCGGTTTTACGAAGTGCGGGGTAAACAGCTCTTGTGTAATCACCACCCTGACAGGTCACAATAATGTCCAACTTCGCCAGTGATTCAATATCATTGGCATCCTGAAGTGGAGACACATCCTTTCCAACGTTTGGGCCAGGCTGACCTAACTGCGATGTAGTAAAGAAAATTGGCTCAATATCCGCAAAATCATTCTCCTGAACCATACGATCCATCAGCACAGACCCAACCATGCCTCGCCAACCAACAAAACCTACTTTATTCATTTAAATTCAACCAATTAACAAATATTTATGATAAATTACTTTAATTTTATCTACGCTAAAACCCAAGCTATAAAAATGCTTATTTATAGCGCAGCAACTACCGCATCACCCATTTCTGAAGTGCTCACTTTACGTGTACCTTCAGTGTAAATATCTGGCGTACGAAGTCCTTGATCCAGCACACGACTTACCGCGGCCTCGATAGCATCAGCTGCCTCAGGTGCATCCAAAGAATAACGAAACAACATGGCAACGGACAAAATAGTCGCCAGCGGATTAGCCACACCCTGCCCTGCAATATCCGGAGCCGATCCATGGCAAGGTTCGTATAAGCCTTTGCCGTCTTTATCCAAAGAGGCAGAAGGCAGCATCCCGATAGAACCCGTCAGCATGGCCGCCACATCGGATAAAATGTCACCAAACATGTTGCCGGTTACCACCACATCAAACTGTTTGGGTGCCATCACCAACTGCATGGCCGCATTGTCCACATACATATGGCTCAAGGTTACATCAGGATAGTCTTTGGCCACCTCTTCCATGATTTCACGCCACAGTATCGTTGCTTCCAATACATTGGCCTTATCCACGGAACAAACTCGCTTATCGCGCACCATAGCGGCCTCAAAAGCCACCTTGCCGATACGACGAATTTCAGACTCACAATATTTGTAGGTGTTGTACCCTTCGCGCTCACCGTTCTCTAGCACACGAATGCCGCGAGGTTCGCCAAAATAGATACCACCAGTGAGCTCTCTCACAATCAGGATGTCCAGGCCGGAAACAATCTCGGGCTTCAGCGACGAGGCATCTGCCAGTTGAGGGTACAAAATCGCTGGGCGCAAGTTACCAAACAGCTCCAAACCAGAACGCAGTTTCAACAACCCCTTTTCAGGACGCAGATCACGATCAACCTCATCCCACTTGGGGCCACCCACCGAGCCCATCAAAATGGCGTCACTTTGGCGACCTTGTTCCAAGGTCTTCTCAGGGCAAGGTTCACCCACGGCATCGTAAGCGGCACCGCCGAGTAACCCTTCTTCCAGCTCGATATCTAGGGAAAACTGCTGATCAACTTTTTTAAGCACCTTAACAGCTTCATCCACAATCTCGGGGCCGATATAGTCGCCCTTAAGAACCAATACTTTCTTTGTCATTTACAGATACCCTTAACCCGGTCTACTTAATTAACCTGATGCTACTTAATAGCACCAAACAACCAAGGAGTGTCTTTCTCCCGTGCCGCTTCATAGGCACGAATTGAATCCACTTCATTCAAGGTCAGACTGATTTCATCTAACCCTTCCAACAAACAGTGCTTACTAAACTCGTCTACGCTGAAAGAATGCTCTTCACCAGAAGGCGTAACAACCACCTGACGCGACAAATCAACAGACAGCTCATAGCCTTCATTTTCCTCAGCTTCCTCAAACAATCTATCAACTATATTGCTTTCTAAAACAACAGGTAATAAGCCATTCTTAAAGCAGTTAGTAAAGAATATATCGGCAAAGCTCGGTGCAATAATAGCCCGAAACCCATAATCATCCAGCGCCCATGGCGCATGTTCACGACTGGACCCGCAGCCAAAATTCTCACGGCACAACAACACAGAAGCACCTTGGTAACGAGACCAGTTC
>DRHD01000127.1 GCA_011049795.1 Porticoccus sp. | reverse complement strand
AGGGTGTGTACTAACACCAGTGAGTCGTTTACCAGTACACCCATTAAGCCAATAACACCGGTCACTGCCATCATACCCATAGTGATATCTTGAATGCCGAAGCCGATGATCACTCCGATTAAACCAAAGGGTAGGCAGAACATAATAATCAGTGGTTGTAATAACGAATTAAACAAAATAATCAGCAGAGCAAAAATACTCAGGATACAAATTAAATAAGCATCGCCTAGATTTTTTAACGCTTCTTGAGTTTGTTCAATTTCTCCACCTTGCCAGATACGCACCGATGGATAGTTTTGGGCCCACTGTTGTTCCGAGATAAAGGTTTTCACTTGGGCATTGACTTCGTCGACGCTGCTTGCATCACGATCGATATCGGCATACACGGTAATAGTACGTTTTCCCAGATAATGTTTGATGTCTGCTTCGCCGGGGCGCAATTTAAAATCAGCGACAGATTTTAAATAAATCGCCTGTCCTAAAGGGTTAATAATGGCGAGATTTTCCAGCGTATCGAGGGAGCTACTTTGCGAGGGTGGCAGCTGTAAGCGGTAGCGAACCCTCTCGTCCAGAGTTTGTAATTCATCAATCAATTCGCCGTCCAGAGCTATGCGCACCGCTTGAGTGACATTGGCTACGGTCAGGTTTCTGGATGCGAGCAGAGGATAATTGATTTGTAAATCCAGAATATCTTTGCCGGGATTGTAGCTGGTCCAGCTGTGAGTAACGTTGGGCTGCTGGCTTAACCATTGTTGTAATTGCGTGGCCAGTTCAAAGCGTTCATCCCCATTGCTAATGATTTCCACTTCCACGGCTTTGCCAACAACGGGCACATCGGTTTGCGCTTGAACGGTTAAGGATTTGTAGCCTTGTTGGTTGTTCGCCCAACGCTGAAGTTTTTGGGTTAATTCCAGAGTATCGGTTTCTCGTTGGCCGACAGGTTTAAGATAAATTGAGATGACGGCCCAGGCTTCGTTTCTGCCTTCAACGGCACCATAAATATCGGTGTCATGGTGGCCGATTTGAGTATTGATATTTAATAAATCGTTGGCATCAATTTGAGCGCGGACTTGTTGTTCTATCTGTTTAACCCGTTCTACGGTGTTATCAAAATTGCTACCGGTAGGGAGTTCTACTTTAATGTTCACCGTATCGATATCGGGTTCCGGGTAAAGGTCGAAATGGATAGTGAGTGCGCCAAAAATCAACACGCCAATAAATAAAAGGATAAAGCCTGTAATCGTTAAATACCGATGCCTTAATAATCTATAGATAAAGCGGCGATAGCGGGCGCTTAGTTGGATGAACCAGCTATTGTCATTTGTTGTTAGTTTTATGCGGGTGTGCGCTAAATGAGAGGGCAGCAGGCATTGGCTTTCAAAGAGTGACGCTGCCAGTAACAATATCACCGTGATCGGAAAGCTGACCATAAAAGCGGCGTCGGGGCCGGACATAAATAACAACGGTAAAAAAGCCAGCATGGTTGTTAGCGCACTAAAAATGACGGGTTGTGACACTTCACTCGCACCTTGTAAGCTGGCTTGAGCCGCAGGAATATTTGCTTCGCGCAAGCGCTGGGTGTTTTCACTGACGACGACTGCATCGTCAACCAGAATGCCCATCAGCAAAATAATTGCTGTAAGGGTGATACTGTTTATCGTAATACCAACGGCACTGCACAATAAAAAAGTCAAGATAATAGCGAAGGGGATACCCACCGCGACCCACATGGCAAAGCGAATATTGAGAGAAAAACACAAAATCACGAACACGGATAACAGACCCAGCAGGGCATTGCCGACTAACACATCCAGCATATTTTGTGTCAGTCTCGACATATCGTTAACCAGTTTTAACTCAACGCCTACGGGTAATGTGTTTTTTATTTCATTGATATAATCTTTCACCGACTGTGCAGTATGTAATTCATCCACGGACGCTTTTTTTCTTGCTAGCATGGCAATGCTTAATTGGCCATCGGTGCGTGACTGTACTTGCCAGTCTTCAAAGCCTTCAACAACTTCAGCAATATCGCTGATACGTACCGCATTGCCTGGTTCTGCACTGCGTATAATGACGTTGGCAACGTCCTTGGGTTGGCTGAACTGACCAACGGCGACAACCTTTTTATCGGTGGTGAAAGACTCAACCGAACCGCCGCTGTCGCGGACATTACGATGACGTACGGCCGTTATAATTTCATCATGACTGATACCGAGTTGTAACAGTTTCTCCGGTGAAAGTTGGATTTTAACTTCAGGCCTGCGATAACCTTGTTTGATGACGCTGGCAATACCATCAACCTCACGAAGACCATCACTAACGTTACGGGCAACCGTTCGTAGTAGTTTTTCAGGTACGTCCCCGACCACATGGACTTCAATAACAGGAGTGATCAGCGTTGATAATTCTTCTACTAAGGGCTTTTCGATAAGGTCGTTGGGCAGGCGGGCGGCGGCACGATCCACCGCTTTTTGAATGTCACTTAATACTGCCTGCTTGTCGTCAAGGTCTACCTCAAGCCGAACCATAATGACGGATACGCCTTCCATGCTTCTGGAATAAAGTTTTTTGATGCCTTCAACTTTGAGCAGTTCTTCTTCGAGAGGTAGCGTTATAGCCAGTTCAATATCTTCTGGGCCGGAGCCGGCTCGAACCGTGGTGATGTTAACTGAGCCCATATCGACTTTGGGGTTGTACTCGTAGCGCATATTGCCAACGCTGAGGAAGCCGACCACAAATACCAATACCATGATCAGGTTAACCAGCAGCGGGCGGTTAATAAAAAATTGAATAATGGCTTTCATATTATGTGCTATCGCAGAGAGTTATTATTGACGTGATGAGTCGATTTATTCGTCCCTTTATTCGAGAAGGGTTATCACAGAGCCATCAATGATGTTGTCCAGAGAGCTAATGATCAGCTTTTCGCCTGCGTTCAAACCGCTGAGAATAAATAGTTGATCTTGTTGTGCTGGCGTTAGCAAGGGTTGTTTTTTTTCTGCGGTTAACACATCGTTGTTAGTATTGACGACAAAGACTACTTTTTTTCTATTGCGATCGACTAGGGCTTGTTCCGGTAGCAGTAGTCTGTTTTTTAACTCAAGGCCGTTAATGGTGATACTTGCTGTCATGCCGGGGCGAATTAAATCGCTGCTTTTTTCGATGATGAGTTTGACTGGAAAGTTACCGGTGTTTGGATCGGCGTTGACGCCAACAGATTCAACGGTGCTGTTGAATGTGGTTCCCGGCAGGCTGGATAAAAAAACGTCGGCGCTAGCTCCATTGCGGATTAAGTTAATATCCTTTTCACTTACCCAGGTTTTAATACGTAAAGTATCTACCGCTTGCAGGGTCAGTAAAGTATTGCCAGCAGGGATGTTTTCTCCGGGCTCTACCGCTTTGATGTCGATGACGCCATTGACTGGGCTGTAAATTTTACTGTCGTTTAGTTCGCGTTGTGATAATAACTGTGCCGCGATAGCTTCACGGTATTGCGCTTGGGCTTTGTTGAGCGCGAGTTCTGAATTGTCCAGTACTTCACGGGAAACCGTTTTTTGTTCGGCCAGTGCTTTGCGGCGTTTTAATTTTAAAAAGGCTTCATCGAGTGCAGCTTTGGTTTGAATGGCGTACTCGCTGGCTTGTTGAAACTTGAGCTGAAGTTTTTCCTGATCCAATTCAATCAGCAGTTGGCCTTTGCTGACTCGCTCGCCCTCGTTGACTAATACCTTTTGGATAATGCCGGAAAAATCCAGGCTGATATTAATTTCTTCTGCGGCTTCTACCACGCCAAAGGTTTTGATTTTTCCCTGCCAGCTTTGTAGTTGTAGCTGTAGTATTTTTACTGCAATAGCCCTGTTGTCGCTTGCTGTGTTTATCGTTGGCTCAGTGGTTTCTGAGCAGGCAGTAAAGAGCAATATTGAAGCAGCAAGTAGAGCTGCTATGTATGGTAAGCGAGTATTGTGAGTTGCTTTGTATTTAAAGCCTTGTTTCATCGATGTTAACCTATTTATTAACTTATTCATTCATTAGCCATAGCAGTGTGTTTTCCAACAGCTGTTGATATTCGGGTTCCTGATAAGCGCTGCCATTATGGCCAAGGGCGGTATAAAAAACGATGCCTTGCCCCAATTTATGTGTCCAAATTAACGGATGGTCATCATCCATCAATAAATCTAATTTCGGGTTGTAGGTGGATTCGTCGAGGCTGGCTAAAACCTGTACGCCTTTTACGCGGGGTGATTGTTCGAAACTATACCATTCTTCCGTGCGTTGCCAGCGTGCGGGTAGGTGTTGAGTGGCTGGATGAGTGCGGTCTTCTACGTCAATGGTTGCTTGCTGAAACTGAGGGAACAGTGGGTGGCCAATAAAGGTGGCTTTGAGTAATTGTTGCGGGTACCACTGCCAGTCGTAGTCGCGACTACCGCCAGCGCCATGGATGCCAAGCCAGTGACCTCCTTGCTTTATATAATCGGCGAGGGCTTGTCGTTGTTCCGGGGTTAAAACATCGCCGGTATTATTGTTCCATATAATCGTACTGAATTTTTTTAACTGTTCCGTATTATGAATGGCACCGTTCTCTGTAAAGTAAATAGGTAAATTGTGTTTTTGTGCGATATCACGGAATAATTGATTGGCGGCGGCAATGGCTTGGTGATGGCGAAATTCATTCGTTTTCGAAAACACTAAAACGGCATTATCTGGAAAGTCCTCTGCTAGCGTTGGAGCTTCGGTTTCATAAACTGCTTCTTTAAACACTTCTGCTTGATCTAGCACTCTATAAGCTTGAATGCCTGCATAGGCGAGGTAGATGAGTAAAGCCAGGCCAAGATATTTAAAAACACGTTTCATGTGAGCAATTTCCACTGTGGGTGATAATGAGTTCAGGCAATTTTTTGCTGGCGGTATTGGCGAGGAGAGCGGCCAAAATGCTGGCGAAAACAACGAGTGAAGTACAGCGGGTCGCTATATCCCAAGCTGTCGGCTATTTGATTGATCGGTTTACTGCTGTAAGTCAGTAGTTGGCATGCTTGCGACATGCGCTGTTCTTCCCGCCATTTAACAATACTGGTGCCGGTATGTTGTTTAAATAAGGTCGATAACCGGGACGATGACAACTTGGCATGTTCGGCTAGCTGTTCAATACTCATTGTTTGTGCAATGTTTTTAGTGAGTAGATCCATTGTTAATTGGATTCGCTGGTCAATAGTGCTGGTTTTAGTCTGTATCATGGATTGTTGGCAGCGTATCAGCAATTGTTCCACCAGGTTTTTTCGTAACTCGTTGGTCAGTGCGTCCTGATAGCTCTGTAAATTGATGATTTCATTAAACAGCTTTCTTAACAGGCTTTGGCTTTGTTCATCCTTTGGCTGCAGGTGAAATATACCAGGGCCTACTTGCGGCCACTGTAACCACATTAACCAATGACTTAGCGGTTGAAACATAATCCACTGGTGGGTCCAGCTAGAGACGTTTTTATTGCGTTGATAATCAAAGTGCGAATTTGGCGCAAACAAAAATAGATCACCTATCTGGCTGTTGATTACCTGTCTCACACAGTTATAGCTGCCACTGCCCTGGGTGGTGATATGGATGGACCAGCCAGGTTTTTGATAGGGGCGATAAACAGGAAAGTCAGAGTAACTGCCCCGTTCGGCAACGGTGGTGCCAGCAATGATAGGTTGAGTCAGTAAATCGTTTGCATCTTCAATCGAGGCTAGTAGTTCGCTAATAAAAACGATGGCTTGTTGTTCATTGAGTGCTATTTGGGGATAAAAATGCTCTCGCCATTTTTTCAGTAGTTGAGGAGTCTGTTTCTGCTGGCTCAAGGTCGCTTCGATTTGAGGGCGTAACTTGATGATTTGGTGACTGTTCTCTGGATCGGTATTGTGGCGAGATAAGATATGCATGCAGCTGAGAAAGGCCTCGTCGCTCACTTGAGCGCCGCTGCTTATTTGGTAGAGAATTCCTGCATGATCGATTAAAGAGCTCATATAGAATTTGTAATAAAAGGATTATCCATGTTAATAGTGGTTTGAGGGTATGTGTTATTGGTAAAAACTGTTTAATAATAGGTTATATGAAATAAGGGGCTTGGTGCAATAAAAATTGTGAGAGTTGTATAGTCCTTGTTTGGTGGGTTGTGGTTTTTAATTGGGAGTACAAGGTGATGAATCGACGGGAAGCAATAAAGGCGATGACGGTGATGCTGGGGGCGAGTTTGTCGCCTTCAGTGTTGCGTGCCTTTGAGGCGAGCAGTTCTCCGATAGCCCATGGGCAGTTTTCATCGCAGCAAGCCCAGGCGATTGCTGCCATGTCGGAGCGAATTATTCCTACCACGGATACGCCGGGGGCCATTACTGCGGGTGTACCCGCTTTTATCGAGGAGATTGTATTTAGCTGGTATACAGAAACCGAGCGTAAGGTTTTTCTGCATGGATTAGCGCAGCTTGAAAGTTTGAGTCGTCAGCAATTGGGAAAATCGTTTGTCGATTTACAAGATGCTTTGCAGGATGTTGTCTTACAGCAAATGGAAATTCAAGGTGGCGGTAGCCCATTGATCCCCGACCTTGATTTGATGCCAAAGCTGGGAGAAGACAAAAAAGCATTTTTCCCAAAGTTAAAGGAGTTGGTAGTAGTAGGCTATTACACCTCTGAAATTGGAGCCACTCAGGAATTACGTTATGTTCCCATGCCCATGGCGTACAAGGGGGATGTTCCTCTTTCGGATCAAGACCGTAATTGGGCGAACAACGGTTTTACCGATTAATTCCGGGTTGACGCGGATAGACACAATGCCGACTAGAGAGCTGTGAGTAGAGTAAATATGACGACATATGATTATGACGCAATTGTAGTAGGTTCCGGCATCAGTGGTGGCTGGGCGGCAAAGGAATTAACTGAAAAAGGTTTGAAAGTATTAGTGCTGGAACGAGGTGCGCCATTAGAGCACGGTAAGGACTATAAGGGTGAGCATGTACCACCCTGGAAAGCCCCGTTTCGTGGCAAGCCTGAACGGGAATTATATAAGCAGGATTACCGCGTACAGAGCACGTCTTATGCTTTCGGCGAGTTGAATCGGGATTTTTGGCTTAATGATCGTGAAAACCCTTATGACGTCAATGAAGATAATTTATTTCTGTGGATGCGAGGGGGTAGGGT
>DRHD01000126.1 GCA_011049795.1 Porticoccus sp. | reverse complement strand
GTTACTATCATCGTCATTATTGTATTCCATATACGCTTTCATCCCGGCTGCAACCGCATCCTGAAGGCTGTAGCCTCCGACAAGCATTACAACACCGACAACCGCGCCTTCGATGATTTGCGGCATGTACGGCTCAAGCCCCGGCTCGTATGAAGCGGCAACGACTGCCACCACACCAAAGACTGCTGACCAAAAGCGCTTGGATTTCAGCAAGCCCGGCAGATATAGTGCGTTCAATAGTTGTTGTAGATATTGCATTAGATATTCTCCTTTTCTGTTTCGTGTTCGGATGGTTCTTTGTTCAACTTATAACCATCAATCAGCATCGTAAACATATCATCAATTTCCTGCGCGGCTTGAGTGCTGCCTTTTTGCATTTCGATATGTTTGGATGCAAACTTCCTTTGTTGTTCTTTGTTTAACCAATTTGGGATGGGTACTTGATATGTAGTAAATGAGTTTGATAGAGGAGGGCATTTACAATGACTACCCATACCGTCTCGATTAGGATAAACATAGCTATTGCAATATGGACAATACTGGTCGCCCATAGCCATTATATATTCTCCTTTGCCGTTTTCATTTCAACTTTCGTTTTGATTTTGCCCAACGGCGGCTCTTCGCTGTCGGGCTTAATAGTAGGTATTGGTTCTGTCGGCGCATCGGTTTCGCTTTTCAATTCGTCAAGGCGCTCCAAAACCGTAGTCATGCCATCGCTTACTGCCTCTACTTTTGTGACTATGCTTGGGAATGTTGTGTTCATTATTTCAACCACACCATTGACTGCGCTTTCTAGTGCATCTAGTTTTCCGTTCATGGCATCACCTTGTTGCTTGACTATTTCCGCGCTTGCGTCTATTGACGTTATAAGTGGCGCTGTGGAAGCATCCGATATTGATTGGGTCTCAGCTATCAGTTCTGTTTTAATCTCATCCACCTTATTGATAATGGCCGTATTATTGGATACTTGGACGCTAAGGATTTTGAGCATATCGCCTTGCTGTTTGCTTTCAATAGCACGGCTTGTTTGATCCCGGTACATCAGCACGGCGAGGACAACAACAACGAAAGCCATCATGCCCTGTGCTTCGATAAAATCAGCTGCTAACTTGACAATCTGTTCCATATGTTTACCCCGCGCTCATTGCGCCTCTGCTATTATAGCACAGTTTATGTTCCGGCCACCAATTCGATATCCACATTACCATGCTCGACAGTCACATCATTATTATTTTGTGCGTTTAGTATCCACAAACTGATTTGTTCCGTCCCGTTGGGTAAGTCTAAGCGGGCATTCGCCCCAGTATTGCCAGTATCACTATTATTGGCGATTGTCCGGTGCGCCTCACCTTTGTCGCGGATTGCTGCTCCGTCAACCATAATACCCATATGTATTTCCACATTAGCGCCTGGCGAGGCCATATTAAACGACATGTCCCAAATAACCCTATATTTCCCAGGCTTCGTGACCGTCAAAAAATGTTCATCCCCACCTGTCGGAAACGTGACACCGTTCAATTCCCCGGCAGTCCAGCCGTCGCCCGCCGATGTCGAGCCATCGTCAAACACTTCTGTCGGGTTGTTATCTGTGATGTCAACTACGATGTCCGCGCCAGGAATGTACATGTGCCCGCCAATAAGCCCGCCAGTGCCTACCCACCACGAATTGCCTGTGCTATCACTGGCGGCATAGTTGGTGTCGCTATCACCTTGACGCACCTCATTATTACCAGCGTCTACTTTGAAGAGATTAGCTTCGGTATCGCCAGCTATAATGGTATCACTGTCGCCGACCTGTTTATTGATATAGGTGTTGGGGTCAGTAGCGCCGGGCTTGCTTAAAACAACATGCTTGTTATCGCTGTCATCTGTGATTTCCAACCCATTGGCCAGTCCGCCACTATGAGCTTTCAATGTCAAGGGCACGACATCTGTTGTCGGTTGGATTGTGTTCTGGGCTGCCGTAGCCGGGTTGACCAATACCATCTGATGCCAAACAGCCGCGCCGTTGCTGTTGTCTAAACAAACGTGATGATTGTCAAGGGTAACATCAAACCACCATGAGCCAACCTCATAGCGCAATGTAATATCATCCACCGCCGGATTAGGCGCGGTTGTGGCCGTAAAATTATTGCGCCGGGTCGGCCCCGTTATCCATGGCCGCCCATCGCCAAATTCATCAGCTTTTGTCAGCAATACATGACCCGTAAACAGCCTGTAATAACGCACAGCCAAGGCCCGCGCCGTGCGATTGCCAAAAGCCTCGACAACATCAACCGTCCACGTTAATACGTTGTCGATAAGTTTGGCGGTACTCGTTTTGCTTTCCAACGCACCGCTACTATTGACAAAAACAGCAGCTATCAGATGCTGGCTATTGCCGTCGCCATCAGCAGCAGGCACATCACCCGCTAAATCAATAAGCCCGCCGACAAATGTTGTATGCACGCCGGAGTCATTTATGTATGGCGATGGCTCAACCCGTACCTCCATTACCTGTGTTAGCTGTGTGCCCATCGGCACGGCATAGAACAGGTCAGCATTACGCATATAGACAAATTGCCGATAGGGACTGTTGACATTGCCGGAGCGCGGGTTACGCCCCATCTCTACCGTAGCAGCCCGGTCTATTCCTAATATCGCCCATTGCCCATCATAAGCAATACCAATAATAACAGGCGTTCCGACTTCTTCTGATTCCATATAAATACCGGACAACACCGGGAAAGCCCGCCCGTATTGTGTTGAGCCATCACTGTTTTCGCCATTTGCTATACGCACCAAATAATTGTGCGGCTCACCAGGCACACTAATAGCACCGTTTTCATCACCCAAAATAGCTTGTATTGCATTTAGCTGCACAACATCGCGGTATTTACGCCTCTGTCGCGCTGCACGCGCTATGATGCTGGCGCTTCGTGGGTCAAGGTCGAAGGTCATAAGGCTGCAACTCCCGTCAAATTAGAAATCGGTGAGGTGTGCGAGGTTAAGGTTGCACCGCCATCTAGCGATTGCAGGATACTTGAGCCGTCAGAAATGTAGATCATCTTAGAACTGCGCGGGTTGGCCGTAACCCATGTAGCGTTGCTGGTCGGGTCAGCATTAAAATTCCAACTCGTACCCAGATCGGTGCTGTATGCCAGCTTGACAGACCCGCCAAAATTGCCTAGAAACCAGATAAAATCATCGTCAATGGAGGTCATGGCCAACGCACCCGGCCCGACAGCGAAGCCGTCATTCGCACCATCGTTTGGTGTGATGTCAGTTAGCACATTGTTGACAACTTTTTGTAACCCGGTGGTGGCATCAAGTGCTACCAGATAATCATCATCTTTGCCGAATTTTAATAGAGCCATCGCATAGCGCCCAGCGCCTACAGCGGCCGCGCCCTGATCGGCATTGAACAGGTATGCTTGCCCGGCAAGTGCAGCACGCTTTACATTTTCATCCTTAGCAGCCAAGACACGCTGCCCCTTGCGTCGAGTGAAACTACCATCTCCCAACGCCATTGAGCCGACGCTTTGTGCGACCTCGAATGCTTCACCATTATCATCACTAAAGCGTGTTCCTGCAAAATCGGCTGTGCCACCACCCTCAATGCGAACGCCTGAGATACGGACGTAGCCGTCACCACTGCCATGATCCTTGGAATTATGAAATATAATTTGAGAAGCCGCAGGCCAAGGGCCACCCGCGGCAGTTAACGTAGATTCTTGGGGAAATGCTGTCACCCCCCACGAGCCAGAGGCCACATTTACGCCGTCTATTGAAATGCCAAAATTCTTTTCACCGCCCGACCCCGTTCCTCTAACGATTGAATTAAATGATTTAACTGCCGTTAAAGTTACCCCTATCGGGACGGGCCACAGAATATCACATACTTTTCCACCATCGCCACCCACACCACTGAACCAATCGTTTGCCTCAGAATACACGCCGGGACGCTCTGATATAGGAGCGCCATGCGGATTTCCTGCGCTATCAGAAGGTTCTAATGAAACGCCAGACCCGCCATCGATACCATTATTGTTTGGGCCGCCGCCGATGCCAACTGCTAAAAAGTGGAATGTCCAACTACCGGAAACAAATTGTTGAAATTTTCCATAGACAATAACACCACTTTTGCCCGTTACATTGACCATCGTCGCCAGCATGTCGGTCAGTGTCGCCTCAGTCCATACCTCCATAGAACCGACATTTTTACGATAATAGATGCGAGTATCAGGTGTTGCGA
This sequence comes from Porticoccus sp., assembly GCA_011049795.1. The sequence goes on along the minus strand of DRHD01000126.1, from coordinate 1,620 downwards.
TGGTGTCATTGTGAGCGATAAGATAACCGCCCGTGCCGCCATCCTCGTCTCTGTTCCAGGCAAATTGCTGTATCTTGTGGCCGGATGGCAACGCGCCCGGCGCTATCTCAAACCATGCTGGCGCTGGATTGCCAAACTCGCGTGTCATCTGTGAGCGAGTTTCCGACCAGCAGACTAGCGTGCTGTTATTGAAAACCGGCATCGTTGATGGGTCTTGTGCACCATCAACAGGGCTAGTATCCGCCTGTGTTACCGGTTGCTCATCACCTTCAACCGCGCCCGTCGGTAAGTCGATAGAGGGGCTATAGTCGAAAGCGGGCATGGCTGGCAGGGGCATCATGACCGGGTTATCATAAAATGTAAGCGGTAAGGGATTGCGGATAGAAATCGCAAAGCCTAAATCATCGCTCTCAATCTGGAAAGTGGCATCATCAAACATCAGTTGCCCGGTGATATTATCCAGTGCCAATACAAATGAAGTCAATAACCATTTGTCACTAGTAGTGTAGGTGATGCGCCTGATACCATCTGAGACGGTCAAGGTGTGTGTGTATAAATCAGATACGCTGGGGTTCATTTTGCCAAGCATCCCGCCCGCAACCCGCATCCTGATGGTATCCAGAAATTGCTTGGCCGCGAAATCGTTACGCACTCGTTGTTTGCCCTCAGTCTCGGCATCGGCGCGAATCAGGTTTGCTTTCAATATTTGTCTGTCGGTTGTCGATTGCTCCGGGCCGCGTGCTGGCTGTATAGGCGGTGAGATTGACGCGAAATATGTTGGTTTTTTAGATGTGGTGTTGTACCAACCGTTACCCGCTATTGCCCTACCAACTTGATAGCTATGATCCTTTTCTAAACTATACATAATGTCATCAATGTTGGTATTGGTATAGTGCTTAAATTGGAAATCGGCAATGGTAGTCAAGGCGCTACGGTCTGCTGTCGGGATATAGCGCATGTTGCGAACCAACTTGAACATGCCATCGGACGTAAACTCGAAGTCCATATTAATAGACCACATCTGCCCGCGCAGGCTGTCAAGCAATTTCCCTTTTTGGAAAAAATAGGATATGTATTGATAATCATCGGACACATCGTCAAATTCTAATGAATGTGTGTTGTTAATGTTGGTCATCTCACGGATATATACAGCCATAGCACGCCAGGGCGTTAGTGTTTTAATTTCCGCAAAGTCATCAGGGCTACTGACATCTTTGAATTTCCATTCAATGGCGTTGATATTGTTCATTGTCGCCGCAAGCCCGGTTACATTAAAGCGCGCCATACCCCTGCCGTTAGCGGTGAATTCAATGCCCTCGTTACGGATACGCCCACAAAATAATAACTTATTGCCGCTCGTTTTGTGCGGCATATAGACAGCACACATACTGCCATCTAGTACAGTCTGCACGCCATCCCAAAATGGCATGGTCATGTTCCAACCCTCAGTCACATCAGCGCTAATTGATACATCACTAAACCGTAGATTAACAATTGATGAGAGATCGGCGGGCGCAATTTTGACAAATGGTGTGAAAAATTGAGTTTGTCCGCCATCGTCGGTGACGGTCAGGCGCGGCATGTAATCGCCGGGCACGGTGTAACGGATGACCGCCGCCC
>DRHD01000125.1 GCA_011049795.1 Porticoccus sp. | reverse complement strand
CCTACGCCTTGTCCACCAATCATCGTATGTGTACTCATGATTTAGCCCCTATGGCTTAAATAGTGACGCATTGATTTCGTCTGTCATCCATTGGGGCGCCTTCATCTGCTTGACTACCTCATCCGGCATAACACCGTAGTGTGGCTTGCCGTCTTCAGTCCACCAGCCAACATGAACCCATTGGAATAAGGTGCTGCTACTCATACTGTCTCCCTGTGTGCCCGTCTAAGGCACGATCCCTTGTGACCCCTTGTCATTGCATGTCCTAATACCACTGTATGCCTGTACAGCTAGTCCCCTCGGCACTGATACCCAAGTGCTCTGCTATGGCCCGTAAGTAAGAAGCGCTCTATCTCTGCCTGCTTGGTGAGCCATGCATCAAGGTCAACCATGATGTCTGCAATAGAGCCTGCTGCTGGTTCAGTGAGCAACGGTGTGTTCAGTGCCTTGTTGAACTCCTCGCGTTGCTGTTCAAGCATGTCTATGGACATACCACCAAGGTCTGTAAGAAACCTACCTCTTGCCCCTACGTCTTCCCATGATGCTTCAATGTGTGCTGGGTAGCCTGTTAGCGGTTGGATTGACTTGCCCATCTCATCAACAGCCCCTTGCATTTTGTTGACACTGCGGGCGAATTCAATCTGTGATGTGACTATTGATGACATCACTTGCTCAATCTTTGTCGCTGCAGCTTGATGATCGGCATTAGCAGCGCTTACATCGCGCTGGGTATTTCTCGTCAGCACCAAATCAATGGTGATGCCTACGTATAAAAGAAAAAGCAGGCTATAGACTAATAACCAAGACCAATGTTCAAGTGCCCAATCCACTTTGATCTATCACTCAACCCATTCAAAGAACTGTGCTGCACCACCACTACCACTGACATCGTAATACAGCACCTGTGAATCAATTCTGATCGGACCAGGGGTCCATATAGGGAGCTTGGTAACAATCTGATAAATCACTGGACCGCTACTGTTGTCTTTATACACCTTAACGGTCACATCAACCGAACTATCAGCAGTAACCAATACAGCACCAAGTATGCCGCTTTGAACCGCCAGTGTCCCTGTGCCAGTAAGACTACCGTCACTAAGAGGGTTTAGAACCATATCAATGTATCTCCAAAAGTTTCTTACAATGTTTAGCCGAGATCGGAACCTCATACCCACCGTTCAGCAATCGGCGCTGTCTGTTGGCGATCTCCGCTGTGTCTTCACATGCCATTGCATGTAATAGAATTAAGTAATGACGTTTAAGGGCTGGCGGTACAACACCACGAATAGCTTTCCGAATATCAGATAAGGGATAAAGTTGTTCTTTCATCATCTATAATCGGGATGATATAAATCCCATATCCAGGGTGAATGAATAGTGTTACCAGCTACCCCAGTCGTCTCGGTTAGTGCAGCGTCACCACCTGACAGGGTGAGGACACCGCCCTGAGCATCAACCGCAACATCAAATGTCGCTGTACCACCAGTAAGCGTTAGGCTTCCGGGTTGAGCATCAACACTCAGCCCTGCTGTTAGTTCAGCATCTCCCCCTGAAAGAACTAACGACCCGCCTGAAGCGGCAAGAGTAACGTCTAGTGTTGCCGATCCACCTGATAAGGTAAGTGAGCCACCATTAGCAGGCAGCCCTATAGTCGGGTCTGCTGTGCCCCCGGAAAGCGTTAGTGCTCCCGGTTGAGCGTCCAGCGTTATGTTTAGACCAGCACTACCGCCAGATAAGGCTAACGAGCCACCACTAGCAGCTTGCGTTATATTGGCGTCAGCACTACCGCCAGATAATGTAAGGGCACCGGCAACAGCCGCGAGCGTGACTGTAAATGCAGCCGTTCCGCCCGTTAGTGTAAGGCTTCCAGGGTCCGCTGTGAGCGTTACATCATTACTTGCAACACCAAATGAGAATATCCGCCGTCGGAAATACTGGAACGGAACAAGGCGACGAAATACGCCCATTTACTTATCCGTCTAGGTTGAAAATCTCGAAGTTTGCGTCGAGGTCAACAGTGAATTTATTGCCAACAGTGATCGTTGTTGCAGCGCCTAAATCCCAATAACCGACCAACTGATCCAATGGTGTCGTTATGGTGTTGTCATAAACAACTACGTACCGGAATGGCCCAAATGAGCCACCACTAGCAGTCCAGCTTACGTCAGCATCATTAGCCAATCGAAATATACCAGAGCCACCTGATGTCTCAGCCCATGTCGTCGTGAGATTGGTCTCGGTGTAGTTGTTTTCTTCAGCGATAGTGGCAATATCTGCCTTGACAGAATCAGTTGCAACGATTGGCGCTTCATTTGATAAATAGATTGTGAACTGATCGCTGGCAATATCTATGTCAGGCGTCGCACCACCACCAAGGTTTTCCTTGAAGTCGTCAATAAAAATAAATGTTGCCATTATGTTTCCTCAAAATACAGTGTGCCTGACACAGTTAGTTCGTCGGCCGGGGCTGAGACAAGATTTACCGTTATGCAATCATCGGCAGGTATGATAGGACGTAATTCAGGTGTCGGCAGATATATCCACGGCATTGCTATATTCCAGCATTCAACATGGATTGTTTCTGCACCAGTCGTTAGCGGAGTGGTGTCGTTTACATTAAGGTCTGCGAGTGCAGCACCATTGTCCTTATCCAGATTTACCTCTGCCGTGACATTAGTCAGCACATCTGTCACGCGTCGAATACGGATCGTAAGGTTCTCGGCCATCGCGTCCGCTACATCAGAGTTCTGACTTATATAGACCGCGTGTAATACGACATCATTAGTGACAGCCTCAATCTGAAAGAAGTCTTGCGCCACTGTCACAGCTATATCAGTAAAACTGACGGAATAAATGCGTGTTCGTTTCATTAATTTACCTGTTAAGCATGTGTCTCATTTGGTTTCTGTGAAGTAGAGATACAGGAATGCCAGCACCACCAACAACAGCCACAGCTTTAATTTCACATGCAACTGCTACTGCATTCGCAGAAGTCGCCCAATCAATTGTCGGAGACAAATCTTCTCCAACCTTCCACATCGCTGATCCCGTGTGCGCCTCGCCTGTTTGCTGTTCTGATAACTCCGTAAATCCAGCTTCGACATTTTGGGCTTCATCTATCCTGTGCGTCGCTCCCATATAAGTTGCATTATTTGTAGCATCTCCAAATGATGAGAGAGTTGGGGATATAGAAGTAACTGACGAGGCGGCGTTTTTGACGGCTTGGACAATTGCACCGGAACCATTTGTGCCGCTTGTATCTACGTTGTCGAACTCTGATATTTCCCACGTTGCATTCCGCATGGAAGCTGTAAAAGTTATGGTTAACTGCCCGGCAGAAGGAGATGCCCCCATTGCCCTCCACAAAGCGGAATAACGCATCCCCCCCTCTGTGTCTTGCTCGCCTTCAACCAAAACCCAAGTTAAACCATTACCACTAAGGCTGGCTGTCTCGGACCTGCCTGCCGGTCTGGCACTAATGTAAACCAGGACTAGTTTGTTGGCGCTCGGCGTGAATGAAGCTGTGGTAAATACCGTTCCATCTGTCGTGTTAAACCCGCTTTCTAATGCTGTTCTTGAAATTGCCATCAGTGCTTCAGCATGTTCCTGCCACGATATCTGCGTGTCATCAACAGTCCCGGGAAGCTCCAAAAGTCCCATGAGCTTCGTTGCTTCATTTGAAAATACACTGGATACTCCAACAGAATTTGTCGCCTTGGCTGCAAAATAACACGTTCCAGTATCTGGTAAACCAACGACGGCATAGCTATTCGCAGGCGCAAGCACAACTTCAACGGTGTCATAAACGCCTGACTGATTACAGCCGTGCCATATCTCGTAACTGGCTAAGTCAGTAAGCGGGGTACCGTCATCATTTTGTGTTGGCGGCGTCCAGCTTAGATTAACTTCGCCCGCGTTACTGAATGACGACGTTAATAGTGCAATTAGAAAGCGGGTTTAACACGACAGATGGAACGGTATTTACCACAGCTTCATTCACGCCGAGCGCCAACAAACT
>DRHD01000124.1 GCA_011049795.1 Porticoccus sp. | reverse complement strand
GGCGGATGGTACGCAGAAATACTTGCACCCTATTTGATGGAAAAAGGTCAATACATTGCGGCCAGTTACGATCCACAAGCCAAGTTAGAATATTACCGCAAGAACGCCAAAGCATTGGCTGAAAAATTTGCTGCTGATCCGGCCCATTATGCAAAAGCGAAAATAACTATCATGCAAGTCCCCGGAAAGATGGATTTTGCTGCAGAAAATTCAGCAGATATGGTGGTTTCTTTTCGTAATGCTCATAATTGGGCCGAGGAGGGGAACGCAGAAAAGGCCTTTGCAGCGATTTATAAAGCGGTTAAACCGAATGGTATTTTTGGCCTGGTGCAGCATCGCGCAGGGGACAAAAATCCGCTGGATACAACGGGAAAACAGGGGTATTTAAAAACCGAAGATGTTATTCGGATGGTTGAACAGGCCGGTTTCAAATTGGAAGCGGAAAGTGAAATCAATGCAAATAATAAAGATATCAAGGATTATGAAGAGGGTGTTTGGACCTTGCCACCGACTTTTACTTTAGAGGATAAAGATCGGAGTAAATATGAAGCCATTGGCGAGAGCGACCGTATGACGCTTAAATTTGTTAAACCAGCAAAACCATGACTTAGAAAACATATCCGAAAAAAAGGGACGGAGGGATTATTTTTTAGCCAAAACAAACTTGATCAATATTTAATACCTCCGTCCCCTTTTATTGAGACACTTAAGCCCGTCATTCCCGCGAAGGCGGGAATCTAGAGCGGCCGGAGGCCGTAAACCACTGGGTTCCCGCCTTCGCGGGAATGACGACCCCTTAAGTAAATACCCTTCTACTCCGACCCTTTTGATCTCTCTCTTTACCCATCACCTTCTGGCAAATACACCTTAAAGATATCACCTAAATCTTTATCACTATGTGTGGGCACACGATAAAAGGTTCGGATCTGAACGGAACCATCGTCATCAAAACGATAATTCTCAATACTGTATTGTATGGTTGCCTCCACACCCTCGACCTCACTGGCCACATGATTTTCAAGCAACCACGCCACCTCGTTGTCGCAGACAAAAAGAGACCCTGGCTGAATTCTAAATTTCACTTTGGGTTGAAACAAATCAAAGGAGTCTAAACAACAATGCTCAAAACCAAATTTTTCCGGTGTACCCACAGGGTCAAGCATACGAAAATCCCCCGGCGCCACTCGCCGCCAATTCTCAGCCCAGCCGTCTTTATCCCCCGCATTCCATAATTTAACGTAATTGTCCGCCCAATCTAACAGGGCCTTTGTATTGGGTATCGCCATGACCTTACCTATCAATAATTATTTCACCCCGTCATTCCCGCGAAGGCGGGACAAAAGCGCCTGCGCGTTGAACGACCTTTAGGTCGGCCCGAAGGGTGAGCATAGCGAATCATCTAGAGGTTTTATTTGGCACCGTGTCCTGGATTCCCGCCTTCGCGGGAATGACGGTGCGTAATACGGGGCCGTATCGAATACATTTTATGCGATACGGTCCCTATTTTTGTAGCACTAAGGGATTATAGTGGGTTGATGAAAAAAATGGGTGTGAAAGATTATTAATGGTTACTGACTGCCAACAAAAGGGCTTTTGTTAATAAATTCATCCGAAGAAATTTGCTCTATCACAAACTGAGCCAGTTCGCCTGCACGCAAGGTAAATGATCCGGGGGTATCGAGTGTCGCTCGGGGTTGATATTCAAATGATTCGGCCGCGATCAGTGGACAGCGCAATAGTGTCCACTGGATGGAGCTATCGGCGAGTAACTGATACTCGGCCTGTTTATCTTCTAAGGTATCCTTCAGGGATATAGAGGCCAACTTTTGTATTAACCATCCTTTCAAGTTGCGTTCATCACCCGGCACATCTACCGCCGCCCCGGAAACCACTATATAGCGCTTGATATTATGCTTGGGCATTAACCGAATGATATGGCCTGTTACCGTAGTGCTTATTCCTTTGGCGGCACTGCCGTCGGCTTTGACCGGACCCAGTGCGCTAATAATCACATCACTACCTTTGAGTAGTTGTTCAAGAGTAGCTGGGTCAAGGGCATTGCCTTTAATAATGGCTATTTGATCTTTAAAGGGCTCCAACTTTTGTGGCGTTCGGGCTAAAGCCTTGACGGAATAACCTTGTGCAAGAGCTTCCTGCAAAACAAAACCGCCTACCATCCCGGTTGCCCCTAATAGCGCAATGGTAATATATTTTTGTGGCATAGCGGTGAAACTATCAACTGCTGAAGAGTCTGTTTTCCTGTCGGTTGAGGCGCAGGAAAATAACAGCAGCATTACAGCGGCAAAGGCGACTCCCTTAATTGTGTTTTGAGCAAAGGTATTCATGCCTTCTAGCCTATGCAATAAAGGTACCGGAGGGATTATTATTTCGTGAGTTCATCCTTTTTTTATACGGACAACTTTCATCACTTCAAAATTTATGCCCGCGACAGTTTCCTGTTCTGAGTAATAAGTCATATTCACTCTGGCACCTTTTAAGCTTTGGTATTTACCTTTGCGTTTGAATTTAAACGGTACGTCACAACCCTCTACCATTAAGCTATGCAAAATCCACTCGCCCTGCACTCGTTGAACATGTGACGTAACCTTCATTAATTCTGAGTGGGTAAGGTTTTTGTTTTTTGCTACTAATTTTTTGGGATCTGATTGCATATTTAATATTATATAATCTTTTAATGGTTAATTTAACCAATAGCTGTTTTTTGACTGCTTTTAAATCGAGTCTGACCCTATTGATTAGATTAAGTCTTATCTGACCCGAATGGCACTTACTTAAGCTGATTGATGCACTCGTAGGCTGGATTAGCGATGTTGTTTATCGCGTAATCCGGCAAAAATGGTGGATTACAATCCACCCTACAACCGCATTCTGACTTAAGTAAGTGCCATTCTTATCTGACCCCACTTATTCGGTAGAACCCCACTTATTCGCTATACTGTAACTTTCCCCTTAACTGGTTGCTTATTTTGACACTCAATCCACTAAAACTTTCACCCTTTATGCAAGTGATGGCTAGCCTTATACTAGGTGTCGCCGTTGGTCTTTTCTTTGGTGAAGTCATGGGAAAGATAAATTTTATTGGTCAAGTTTATATCCAGTTATTACAAATGACGGTAATTCCATACATTCTGGTATCGCTGATTAGTAGCCTGGGCAGCCTTGATATGTCGGTGGCAAAAAAGATAGGCATCAAGGGTGGAGGGCTTGTGCTATTTCTTTGGGTATTGAGCATGCTGACTTTGCTGTTTATGCCGTTAGCTTATCCCTCATGGACATCGGCTTCTTTTTTCAGCAGCGATCTTATCAGCTCGCAACAAGCCCCCGATTTATTAAGCCTCTACATCCCTTCTAATCCATTTTATTCTATGGCCAATACGATGGTACCGGCCATTGTGGTGTTCAGTATTTTTCTGGGTGTCGCCATGATTGGGGTCGAGAATAAAAAACAGTTTCTTCTGTCATTACAGAATGTTTCCTCTGCACTGATGAATATTGCATCGGCAGTAGCAAAAATAGCACCGATCGGTATTTTCGCATTATCAGCAGCGGCGGCTGGAACACTTGATATTGTTGAGTTGAATCGATTACAGATTTTTCTATGGGGTTATTTTGCACTGTGGCTCATCTTTGTTATTTTCACTTTGCCAATGTTAGTGGCATGGGCAACCCCTTTTACCTATGCCGAGGTCATTCGGGAATCAAAACTAGCCGTGGTTACCGCTTTTGCTACGGGTACGGTTCTAGTCGTATTACCTATTATCGCTGAACGTACAAAATATCTATTGAGCCAACGGAAGATGACCAACGAAGAAAGTCTTGCCGCTATTGATGTACTGGTTCCAACGACTTATAGCTTCCCCAGTGTTGGCACCTTGATGGGAATTAGTTTTATTCTATTTTCTGCATGGTTCACCGGGTCAGAATTAAGCCCTTCACAGTATCCCGCCTTTACCATACTGGGCATTCTTACGTCCTTTGGTAGCCTGACAGTCGCTTTACCTTTCATGCTGGACTACTTCAAACTGCCCAGTGACATGTTTCAATTGTATTTGTTAGGCAGTATTTTTACTATGCGCATGGCAACCGCCTTAGCAGCCATGCATGGCATCATTATTTGTCTATTAGGTGCCACGGCAATCGCCGGCAAGCTGAGCTGGCGAAAACTCTATCAAACAGCAGCGTTGAGTCTATTAATCAGTGCCGCGTTGATGTTTTTATTGGGTAAATTGCTGACCTATAGCATCCCTTATGAATACACCGGTTATAAGCAGCTGATTGAGCAAGAGTTAGTATCAGAAACCGTTGCCGTGCAAATGCAGGAAAGCATTGAGCCTTTATCGAGTATCGATAGTCAACGCGATCGGCGTGATGTCATTCTCGAGCGTGGAACGCTACGTGTAGCTTATTTAAAAAACCGCTTACCCTACGCCTTTCGAAATAAGCATGGCAATGTTGTCGGTTACGATATGGCGATGATCCATAGCCTGGCGAAAGACCTGGGTGTGACATTGGAAATAATACGCCTAGACTGGCCACAACTTAACGAGGCGCTGGACAGTGGCAAAATAGATATTGTTGTCGGTGGCATAAGCCTGAGTGTGCAACGTGCACTGGAATATACTTTCAGTAACAGTTATATGAATGAATCACTGGGTTTGATTGTTGCTGATCATGATCGAAATAAATTTTCCGACTACGCGGAAATCCTGAAGTTACCGTCACTCAAACTCGCTGCAATGCCATACCGTATCAAAGAAGGCTCAGGGCATGAAGCCTTTCCCGATGCCGACATTATCGAAATAAGCAATCTGCGTGATTTTTTCAAGGGGAAATATCCTGAAATCAAGGCTATGTTGTATACGGCAGAGGCAGCATCTGCATGGACTCTGATCTATCCAAACTGGGTAGTAGTCGTACCCAAAGGGCTAAATATTAAAAACCCCGTCGCCTATATATTGCCGCAATCGACAATGCGCTGGCAAAAGTTTGTCGATACCTGGTTGGAATATCAGGCCAACTCCAGCTTGTCAGATAATGCCTATCAGTTCTGGATACTGGGAAAATCAAAGCATAATAAAGTACCAAGGTGGTCATTTGCTCACGACGTCCTGGGTTGGGATTTTAATAACATTAAATAAGCGCACCCCATTCTGTTGACTCCACCAGGGCTAGAACTGAAATGACTCACTCGAATTTTCATCCCGGTAATTCAGATAGAGAAATGTTGTCATAATTAATGTAGCCAAAATGGATGTGACTATTAATATCAGTAGAAAATCCTGCCAGCCTCCTTCCTTGTTGGCGACGGCCCCCCCAACAAAATCAAAAATCATCGCTCCAAAATAAGCCAAGGCATCAATCAAGCCCACCAGTAAACCACAGTGCCTTCCCCCAAAGCTGATAGAAAATACACTCATGGGAATATAATACGCAGGCGATATGGCAAAGCCGAATACAAAGATCAAAGCAATGGTGAGAGTCAACTCAAACTGATCGCCAAAGTCATTCGCACCAAGAAACCTCAAACTAAGTAAACAGATGACAGCAATGACCAGTGTGCTGCTCATCACGACAACAATATTTTTCTTTGATAATTTGTCATAAATAAAGCCCCCGGAAAATACAGCGATCAGACAACCCATTGGAAACGCGGCGGAAGCCATACCCGCCTGTGCGGGCATTAATGCAAATGATTGGCTGAGGTAAATCGGGATAAACACCTGGAATTCAAATAAAACCGCCAATGAGGAAACCCCCAGGCTGATTAACCAAAAACGCGAGCTTGTTACGAAAAAAATAACAGCGGCTAATGTCTCTGACTCGTTGAGAGGATGCTCTTTCGCCCATACTGTTAACGATTTATTCGTTTCATCGGATTCTGACTCGGCTTTAATAAAATCACTTCTCGAATTTTTCAAAAATTTTGGCAAGGTGACAGCAATGATGAGGGCAATAATACCGGCAATAAAAAAGAGACCTCGCCAGGACATCACCAGTAGCAAACTACTGAGCAATAACGTTGTTGCAACCGAGCTGATGCGAGAACTTGTAGCAATTAATCCCCAAACACGACCATGCTTATTCTGGGTGAACCAGGTGCGAATGATGTTTGCCATGGATGGCCAGCCGGCAGACTTAGCAAATACGGTG
>DRHD01000123.1 GCA_011049795.1 Porticoccus sp. | reverse complement strand
GCGAAAGAAAATTGCCCAGGATATTGGTTTTTTACCCCCGGTTGTTCATATTCGAGACAACCTGGAACTTGGTGCAAGCACTTATGTGATTATGTTGAAGGACGCAGAAATTGGTCGCGGTGATATTCATCCAGACAAATGGTTAGCGATTGATCCAGGGGAGGTGACCGGCGAGTTAGATGGCATTCCGGCACAGGACCCTGCGTTTGGTTTACCCGCCTACTGGGTGGAAACGAATGATCGGGAACGTGCCCAGATATACGGCTATACGGTGGTGGATGCCAGTACGGTGATCGCTACGCATTTAAATCACTTGATACATCGATATGCCTCGGAGATGCTTGGTCGCCCCGAAGTGCAGCAGTTATTGGATAAGTTGGGCAGCGAAAACCCATCCTTGGTGGAAGATGTTGTGCCGAATCAGGTGTCCTTGACACAGTTACAGCGGTTGTTGCAAAACCTACTGTCTGACCAACTACCCATTCGTGATATGCGTAGTATCCTTGATACTTTGGCAGAGCATGGCAATCAACAGTCTGATGTGGATGACCTTACTGCCTTAGTTCGAGTGGCTCTTGGGCGTTCGATTACCCAGAAGTGGTTCAGAGGCATGGAAACACTGAATGTGATGGCACTGGATGGCGATCTAGAACAAGTTATGATGCAAACCTGCGCCAATGAAGGTGCATTAGAACCAGGTTTGGCAGAAACACTGATGAAACAAACCCAAGAGGCTTTAGCGTATCAAGAGTCTTCTGGTGAGCCCCCAGTACTTGTGGTGCAGCACCTACTGAGGCCCTTGTTGTCTAGGTTGTTTCAACGACAGTTTCCGCATCTTATGGTCATGTCTGATGGTGAGATTCCTCATGACAGGAGCCTTCGTGTCACCAGTATCATAGGTGCACCCCAATGAGTATAAATATTTGTTTTCTTCGATTGATATCAATAGCTAAGTGTAGGGAAGGTGCAGTTGATAGTTAGATCACCCGGCTATATTGTGAACAGATGTAATCTACGGCCTTTAATTAGGGCTTTTAATTGATAATTTTTTGTCAATAATTACATAGGATACTTTGTATAGTAGCTCGGTGCACAATGAATCCATACGATGTTGTCTGTTTTGAGAGGTTAAATGTACACGGCTAAAGGTAAGCTCGACCAGGATGCTCTGATAAAACAATATCTGCCCGTTGTTAGGCGGCATGCGCTATCTATGCAAGTGAAGCTGCCAGCGAGTATTGAGCTAGATGATTTGATCCAGGCAGGCGTTATTGGGTTAATTGAAGCAATGGGTCGTTTTGATACTGGGGTTGGCGCTAGCTTTGAGACATTTGCAAGTCAGCGTATCAGAGGTTCGATGATCGATGAGTTGCGATCCAGAGACTGGATGCCCCGTAGTGTTCGGCGAAAAGCCAGAGAAATGGCTGCCACGATTCGATCACTTGAGCAGGCGTTGGGCCGGCCACCCAGTGAAACTGAGATCTCTGACAGTCTTGATATGGATATTGGTGAATACCGGCAATTACTCAATGACACAAATAGTGGCCATCTGTTGCCTCTGGACGACCTCATTAGCAAGGGCCGTGAGCCAGAGTTCGATGATGAAGGGGCAGAAGCAGATGGACCCTATGACAGTTTGTTAGACAACCAGCAAAGGGGTAATCTTATCAATGCCATTGAAAACCTTCCTGACCGTGAAAAACTTCTGATGACACTTTATTACCAGGAAGAGATGAATCTCAAGGAAATCGGTGTGATTATGGGGGTGACAGAATCTCGTGTCTGTCAATTGCATAGTCAGGCTATTAGTCGTTTGAGGAGTAAACTCCAACAGTGACAGTTGTGATCTCTAATTGATGGTGATGAAACTCAAATGTTTTTGATGATAGGCTAGTATGAACGGATCGTGTCAGGCGTTTGTAAGATTTTTTCATGAGAGCAACGGTTCCCATGTGTTACTGCGCATATCAGGAATGCAGAGATTATGAAACTGCTAACGAACAATCAACTTGAGTCCTATGTTGAAGCTAAAACAGCAGAATTAACGAAAGTTAACGAAGCGCTGGAGCAGACTATTCTGGAGATGAAGCAGTCCAGGGATACTGTCGATGAAGACAGCGGTACCAACATTGAATTTCTGGCCATGATGAGCCACGAACTAAGAACACCGATGAATGGTGTGCTTGGCATGAGCCAGTTGCTCGCCAAGACACAATTAAATAATCTGCAAAAAGATTATGTGGATACCATTAATAATTCGGGTTATTTTTTATTAAATGTTCTTAACGATATTCTTGCTTTTCCTCAGATAGAATCAGGTACGTTAGCCCTTGATGATAGTCATTTTGACTTTTCTATAATGATGGAGGAAACCGTATCAATTTTTGCCCAGGAGTCACATCGCAAGGGGCTGGAGTTGATTTGTATTCCTCCCAGTGATTTGTCGGTGCATGTTTTGGGTGATGCGAACCGATTGCGGCAGGTGTTAATTAATCTGGTGAGTAATGCGGTTAAGT
>DRHD01000122.1 GCA_011049795.1 Porticoccus sp. | reverse complement strand
TTAAGAATCCTTCAGGTCGGATGCCGGATGCCTGGTTAGAGAAGTCGGTGGTGATCACCGGTGACCATGTTTCTAATGCTGGAACCGGTTTTGATGAAACTGGATTACCGCAGGTTGATATCACGTTGGATAGTGAGGGTGGTGCTCGAATGCACCGGGTTTCGCGTAAAAGCATTGGGCGCCGTTTGGCTGTGCTCTTTATTGAGTACAAAACCCACACCGAATATAGCATCGATGAAAACGGTGAGTCGGTGGCGACACACAAACGTTATGTGGAAAAGAAAATTATCAGCCTGGCCTCTATTCGTAGCGCGCTTGGTGTTTCCTTCCGTATTACCGGACTAGATAGCCCCAGAGAAGCCTCTGAGTTGGCTTTGCTGCTTCGGTCTGGCGCATTGGCTGCACCGATGTATTTTGTGGAAGAGCGGACTATCGGGCCATCCTTAGGCGCTGAGAATATTGCATTGGGTATCAAGTCGGTCACTATCGGCATAGTTTTGGTGCTGGCCTTTATGTTTGTTTACTACCGGGTTTTTGGCATATTCGCCAACATGGCACTGACGGTTAACCTGATTGTTCTGGTTGCAGTGATGTCAATGCTCGGTGCCACCCTCACACTACCGGGTATTGCAGGTATCGTGTTGACCGTAGGGATGGCGGTGGACGCCAACGTTCTGATCTTTTCGAGGATTAAGGAGGAGCTGGCCAATGGCCTACCTCCACAGTCAGCCATTAATGCCGGGTATGATCGAGCCTTTACATCAATTGTCGATGCCAACCTCACTACGTTAATCGTGGCGGTCATTCTCTATGCCATTGGGTCGGGTCCCGTACAGGGCTTTGCGGTGACTCTCTCTATTGGTATTTTGACCTCTATGTTTACGGCCATTGTGGGTACTCGGTCGTTGGTGAATCTGGTCTATGGTGGCCGAACTATCAAGAAAGTGTGGATTTAGGAGCTGACCATGACAACACAACGCATTATAGATTTTATGGGTCACCGAAAATTGGCAGCGATTATTTCTGCTCTGTTGATTGTTGGTTCCCTTTTATCCCTGTCTTTTAAAGGCGTCACCCTGGGTTTGGATTTTACGGGTGGCACTCAGATTGAGATGGGTTACCAGCAGCCAGCAGATTTGGAAGCCATTCGTACACAGCTAACGGCAGCCGGGTTTGAAAGCCCTGTCGTGGTTCACTTTGGCTCTGAGCGTGATGTGCTGATTCGATTGCAAGGTAAACCAGAAGCGGGGTTGTCCGATGAGGTGCTAAAAGCACTGGGCAATGGTGACAACGGCATTGAGCTTCGTCGGGTGGATTATGTGGGTCCACAGGTGGGTGACGAGCTACGCGAGGATGGCGGCCTTGGTATGCTTGCCGCGCTGGCCATTGTTATGCTCTATGTGGCGATCCGTTTTCAGTACAAGTTCTCTTTGGGTGCAGTGGCAGCTTTGGCCCATGATGTGATTATTACCTTAGGGTTCTTTTCATTGACCGGTATGGAGTTTGATCTCACCGTGCTTGCTGCGATATTGGCAGTCATCGGTTATTCCCTCAATGACACCATTGTGGTTTCGGATCGTATTCGTGAGAATTTCCGATTATTGCGAAAGTCCGATGCAACTTCTGTGATCAATGAATCTCTGACACAAACCCTGGGCCGTACACTGATTACATCCTTCACCACCTTGCTGGTGTTGTTTGCGTTGTTCTTATTTGGTGGTGAGTTGATTCACAATTTTGCCGTTGCTTTGATAGTAGGTGTGTTTGTCGGAACATACTCTTCTATCTATGTAGCGGCGAATATACTGCTAAGTTTGGGGATGACCCGTGAAGATCTGCTGCCGCCCGAGAAGGAAGGTGCTGAATTTGATGGTTTGCCCTGATTAAAGTGGTTAGCTGAAAACGCCGCTTATTGCGGCGTTTTTTATGCGGGTCTTATAGTTCTCGCCACTTAGTTCAGTAAGGGACTTTTTTGTGTTTTTTAGCGCACCTTAAGCCGACCGTTATCGCCAATATTCCCAGGCAACCAAGACCTTTTCCGGGTACCAGGTCTTTCCATAGCTACCGTTGTATCGGGCCAGTGCAGGCGTTAGGTTCCCTTTTTCCTTATCTAGATAGTATTTGAGGATGGTGCAGCCATAGCGCAAATTGGTGTCTACATCGATCAAATTATCTTCGGGGTGTCCTATTTCCTTTTTCCAAAATGGCATTACCTGCATTAGGCCTTGGGCTCCGGCGTAAGATAGCGCGTAGTGGTCAAACCGGCTTTCAATCTGGATGACAGCGAGTACGACTTCAGGGGATAGGCCGGCACGAGTAGCAGCGTGATGAATTTTTCTGAGCAGATTTAGCCGTTCTTCGTTGTCAGGAATATATCGTTCAAGCTGACTTGATTTGGAGAACAGCCAAACTTCGGCATCGAATTTATCTTCAAAGCTGTCAGATTGCTCAATGGCCTGCTTAAGTAGAGTAACGAGTGTTTGATTAGCCTCAGTAGAAGATGGCTGATCGGCAATAGCGGGGGTGCTTATTACCAGGGCGGCACCGAGCCACCCGGCGATAATCAATTTTCCCACCGTTTTACCCGCTGTTTTACCCACAGTTGTCATCATCCAATAGCCTGTTTTAGGAAGCTGGGTAATTCTGCGAGGGCAACTTTCTGGTTTTCTCCATCACGGCGATTACCGTATTCCACTTGTCCTTCAGCCAGGCCTCTATCACCCACAACAATGCGGTGGGGCAAGCCTATGAGTTCTATATTGGCCAACATAACGCCCAGCCGAGCTTTCGCTTCATCCATAAAGAGTACATCGTATCCAGCTTCTTGTAGCTCTTGATAGAGCTTTTCACAAGTTTCGCGAACCTGTTCTGATTTGTGCATATTGATGGGTACCAATGCAATCTGAAACGGCGCCAGTGCATCTGGCCAGATAATGCCGTTGTCGTCGTGGTTTTGCTCGATGGCGGAAGCAACCACTCGGCTGACACCAATACCGTAGCAGCCCATGAGCATGACTTGCTCACGACCTTCCTCATTGAGTACCCGTGCGTTCATGGCTTCACTGTACTTGGTGCCCAGCTGGAAAATATGACCTACTTCGATGCCGCGTTTAATTTCCAGTACGCCTTTTCCGTCAGGGCTGGCATCGCCAGGCACTACGTTGCGGATATCTTCGATGCGTATCAGCGGGTTGTTGGTTAATGGGCCGTCTTGTTCCCATGAGCAGTCTCGTTCCCAATTGACGCCCGTTAGGTGGAAGCCATCTTTGTTGGCACCACAGACGAAGTCGGCCAAGTGTGCTGCGCTGCGGTCTACAATCACTGGGATTTTAAGACCGACAGGGCCGAGGGAACCGACACTACATCCCAGTGACTGCTTTACTTGTTCTTCACTGGCAAAGGTCAGAGGGGATGCTACGCCATCAAATTTCTCAGCTTTAATATCATTGAGTTCGTGGTCGCCACGAAGTACCAGTGCAACGAGCGCTGTTTGGTTCTCTTCTGGTTTATCTTTTGCGTTATCTTTTGACTCATCTGCTTCTGACTCTCCCAGTACGATCAGTGTTTTAGCGACTTGGTTGCTCTCCAATTTAAGGAATTGGCTGACCTCTTCAATACTGTGCTGATCCGGTGTAGCTACCTCGCTCATTTGAGCGGCTGCTGCCGGACGTTCACCCTCAGGAGCCAATGCTTCAGCCATTTCCACATTTGCCGCATAGTCACTTTGCGTGGAGAAAGCGATATCGTCTTCGCCTGAGTCTGCCAGCACATGAAATTCATGTGAGTGGCTGCCACCGATACTGCCGGTATCCGCCAGTACGGGTCTAAAGTCCAGGCCCAACCGGCTGAAAATAGCGGTGTAAGCCTTGAACATCACATCGTAGGTTTGTTGCAAACTGTCTTGAGTAATATGAAAGGAGTAGGCATCTTTCATCAAAAATTCACGGGCGCGCATAATGCCGAAGCGCGGACGAATTTCATCTCTGAATTTGGTCTGAATCTGGTAGAAGTTGGCCGGGAGCTGTTTATAACTGCGAAGCTCATTGCGAACAAGGTCAGTAATCACTTCTTCGTGGGTGGGGCCAAGGCAAAAAGCACGGCCGTGTCTGTCTTTGATGCGCAGTAGCTCTGGCCCATATTGCTCCCAACGGCCAGACTCTTCCCAAAGCTCGGAGGGCTGTGTGACGGGCATTTGGACTTCCTGAGCGCCAGCTCGATCCATTTCTTCACGGACAATCGCTTCTGCTTTGCGTAGCACGCGCAGCCCCAGTGGTAACCAGCTATAAAGCCCCGCGGCCAGCTTGCGGATCATGCCTGCTCTGAGCATCAGTTGGTGGCTGATAACTTCAGCATCCGCTGGCGTTTCTTTTTTGGTGGCAATAAGGTATTGACTGGCTCGCATAGTGGCTCTCGTGTAGTGACTTTCGTAAAGTGACGTTCGTATAGCCACTTGTTTCTATTGGCGGTTGGTGGAAAAGACGCTATTTTACGGTGGTGTGTTCCTTGGGTACAGGGCTTCGGGTACAGGACTTTTGGTTTAGGGCGTTTTGTTTGGGCTTTTTGGTTTAGGGCTTTTGATTTAGGGGAAAGGGGTATTTAAATGTTTGAACTTCACGCCAGACTAGCAGACGACACCCTGACAGTGGGTGAATTTGAGTTGTGCCAATTGTTGATTCATAAAGATGCGAATTACCCCTGGTTCATTCTGGTGCCCAAACGGCCCAAGGTGACGGAGGTTTACCACCTTTCAGAGCGGGATCGAATGCAGTTGATGAAGGAGTCATGCATATTGGCGGAGGCACTGGTCGATGTGTTTTCACCGGACAAAATTAATATCGCGACGCTGGGAAACATGGTGCCTCAGCTACATATTCACCATGTTGCACGTTATACGACAGATGTCGCTTGGCCAAACCCTATCTGGGGAGCGATGTCGGCAAAGGATTACCCACAAACTGAGCTTGAGCATCGGATTGAGTCCGTGGCCAGCGTGTTGGTCGGAGAGGACTTTCAAGTCAGTTAGGCTGTAGCTTTGGAAACCCTGTATACATCCTTCTAGCACCCCTTTTCATGGGGTATAATGCGCGGCTTTTGCTGGTGCACCTGAAATGCGTGTAACAAGCATGCTGGGGGTTCAATCGTCGAACCTCAATTGATCAATACGGGAAGACATAATGCGTACAACTTATTGCGGTGTTCTGGGTGCTGAGAACATTGACCAGGAAATTACACTTTGTGGTTGGGTAGACCGTCGTCGTGACCACGGTGGTGTGATCTTTATTGACCTTCGTGACCGCGAAGGCATCGTTCAGGTGGTTTTTGATCCTGATGGTGGTGAGCATTTTGAACGTGCCGATACTGTGCGCAGTGAATATGTGCTTCAGGTAAAGGGTAAGGTTCGCGCCCGTACGCCAGAAACCGTTAATTCTGAGATGCCCACGGGTGAGATCGAGGTCTATGGGCTGGAACTGGTCATACTGAACACCTCAGATACCCCGCCATTCCCTCTGGATGAACACAATAAAGTAGGCGAGGACGTTCGCTTAAAATATCGTTACATGGATTTGCGTCGCCCGGAAATGCTGAAGAACTTGCGTTTTCGCTCTGAGGTAACGGCAACCATCCGTGACTATCTGGACGACAAAGGCTTTCTGGATATTGAAACACCTATTTTGACCCGCGCCACCCCTGAAGGTGCTCGGGATTATCTGGTGCCCAGCCGTACCCACGAAGGTAAATTTTTTGCTCTGCCACAGTCGCCACAGCTGTTTAAACAACTGCTAATGGTGTCTGGTATTGACCGTTATTATCAAATTGCCAAGTGTTTCCGTGATGAGGATTTACGTGCCGATCGTCAACCTGAGTTTACCCAGGTGGATGTGGAGCTATCGTTTACCTCTGAAGAAGAGATTATGGCCATTAACGAAGAGATGATTCGTTCTGTATTCAAGAAGATTCTGGATGTAGATCTCGGTCATTTTCCTCAGATGTCCTACCACGAAGCCATGGACCGGTTTGGCAGCGATAAGCCAGACTTGAGAATCCCGCTAGAGTTGGTAGAAATCAAAGACCTGATGGCCGCTGTCGATTTTAAAGTATTTTCTGGCCCAGCCAATGATCCGAAAGGACGGGTCACCGCATTAAGAGTGCCGGGTGGCAGCAGTATCAGCCGTAAGAAGATTGATGGCTATACCAAGTTTGTCAGCATCTACGGTGCAAGAGGTCTGGCTTATATCAAGGTTAATGATAAGGATGATTTGGAAGAAGGGCTGCAATCACCGATTGTGAAATTCCTCCCCAATGAGGTTCGTGGTGCCATCCTTGAACGCACTGGTGCCGAAAACGGCGACTTGATTTTCTTCGGTGCTGATAAAGGCAAAATTGTTTCAGAAGCGCTGGGTGCACTGCGTTGCAAGCTGGGTGCAGATCTGGATCTGTATACCTGTGATTGGGCACCGCTTTGGATCGTTGACTTCCCCATGTTTGAAGATGCTGGTGACGGTAACTGGACATCACTCCACCATCCGTTTACTCGTCCGGCCTGTACCCCGGAAGAGCTGGAAAATGATCCAGAAAGTGCCCTGTCCCTAGCCTATGACATGGTGCTGAACGGTACTGAATTGGGGGGTGGCTCTATTCGTATCCACAACCCGGATATGCAGAAATCAGTTTTCCATGTACTGGGTATTAGTGATGAAGAGGCCGATGAAAAATTCGGTTTCCTTGTCGATGCGCTGAGTTACGGTTGTCCTCCCCACGGAGGCTTGGCCTTTGGTCTGGACCGTTTGGTTATGTTGATGACAGGCAGTGACTCTATTCGTGATGTGATTGCCTTCCCTAAAACCCAGACAGCAGCCTGTGTATTGACTAACGCGCCTGGGGCAGTGGATAAAAAACAATTGCGTGAACTGAATATTAAATTGCGTGAAAAACCCGCGAGCGAAAAACCAGCAAGCGAGCAAACGCCTACTGAAAAAGAAGAGAACGCTTAAACTGTTTTACTAAAACAGTAGCTCTGGTAAGTCAGGAGATTATTTATGGCAGGTCATAGTAAGTGGGCCAACATCAAACACCGCAAAGCGGCTCAAGATGCCAAGCGGGGCAAGGTTTTCACCAAGCTCATTCGTGAGTTGGTGGTGGCCGCTAAAGCCGGTGGCCCCAATCCTGAAGATAACCCTCGTTTGCGGGCAGCGGTGGACAAGGCGCTCGGCGCCAACATGAAACGGGATACCGTTGAAAAAGCCGTCGCTCGAGGCGCCGGTGCTGGCGAAGGTGATAGTTACGATGAGATCACCTACGAAGGCTATGGCGTCGGTGGTATTGCCATCCTCGTGGAGTGCATGACCG
>DRHD01000121.1 GCA_011049795.1 Porticoccus sp. | reverse complement strand
TTCGGCCAGTGATTGATCGTCCATTTCACCGCTTTCCTTGCAGACCTCTAAAACATCCCACCAGGTAGTCAGTGAGTGTAGGTTAATGCCAGCTTCTGCGAGCTTTTCTCTGGTGCCGGGGAATATATCGTAGAAGAAAATAACGAATGTATCTGTTACCTCAGCGCCGGCTTTTCGGAGCGCATCGCAGAAGGTGATCTTGCTCCCACCATCAGTGGTCAGGTCTTCAACCAACAGCACTTTAGAGCCCTCTATCAGCAAACCTTCGATCTGAGCGTCACGCCCAAAGCCCTTGGGCTTTTTGCGAACATACTGCATGGGCAGAGAAAGTCGCTCTGAAAGCCAGGCAGCAAAGGGGATGCCAGCCGTTTCGCCGCCAGCAATGGCATCGATAGACTCAAAACCGATATCACGCAGAATAACCGAAGCACCAAAATCCATAAGGGTAGAGCGCACTCTGGGGAATGATATGATTTTTCTGCAATCGATATAAACAGGGCTGGCCTTGCCCGAAGTCAGAATATAAGGATCATTTGGGCGGAAATTGATAGCTCCAATCTCCAGCAACATTTTTGCAGTCAGCTTGGCAATGAGTTGCTGATCAGGAAAGCTATTAAAAGACATAATGAATCCTTTGTATGAGTATTTCAGTTAGGGCTAAACCCATTTATTCACACACTGCCCGGTAAAAGATCGTCCGGTAAAAGATAGTGGATAAATACGATGGTCTGTTTGCCAGATGGGATGGCTAAACGTAGAGCCTTGGAAAAGGCGAATTTTGCCAGAATAGGTCACCATAATCCATCGGAACAACATGGCTTTCGTTAATAGGGGCGTGAGCATTCTACTCTAAACCTGAGTGCTAGATCCGGCATCATAGACAGAATTCACAAACACAGTAGCCAGTAACACACTGAATTATAAGCGTTATGTGTTGGTCTCCAAATGGAATCACAAACTCGTTAGTGATTAATGGATACCCGTGCCGGGTTAGCTGGAATTACCTGTTGATACTGATTTCTGAATCAATGGAATTAAGGGCTCAGGAAGCGTGAGATTACCCGAAAGTGCAAATGTATGCGCGTTTGACGACATTTTCCCCCACGTTTTACGAATGATACCGACCCACTTCTCTTCATTGTATTCAGGGTGTTTATCGTAAAATGCCAGCATGTAATGCTCAATAAACACCAAGCTGGCTACATCCTCCAGCAGCTGGGTGTCTGTGTTTACCTTGAGTCCTCGTTTTCCAATGGCTTTCTTTGCGCGCTCTAGTGATGCTTCATCATAACCAGCCTTGGCCATTAGAAGGGCAGTGCTATCAGCATGAAATTGATACAGGCTATTTCGCCACTGATGATAACCTTGGCGATTCATTGGGTAAGTATCACGTGGCGTTTTCCACCGCTGGATATGCTGACCACGAATAGCCAGTTTGGCCACATCATCCGCCGCTGGTTGATAACGCTCCAGCATGTCAGACATGCGATGTGAATAAAGCAGCTCTTTCGGCCAACCTTTACCCTCAGCCGTTTCAATGTTTGGGTCTTCACGGTTGGCTGCATCTATCAGGGAAACAACCAGATCATAGGCTTGT
This sequence comes from Porticoccus sp., assembly GCA_011049795.1. The sequence continues at coordinate 31,822 of DRHD01000121.1, read as the reverse complement.
TGTGTCAATTGTCTTTTCCAAAAATAAATACCTGCATATTCTAAACGATTGTTAGGTGGAGAGGGCATGGCCGGGATGAAAGGGTCAGTAGCTTACGCTTAGTTTGGTTTATTGCTCTGTTCCAGCAATTTTTGGCAATTCAAGCTCTGAAGATCAAGATTCGACCCGGCATATTCAAAATATTAGGTCTATACTTAAATATATAACCTATTTTTGGTATATTTTAATGAGTCATCGTGAAGGGGAACCTGACAATCTACATTTTCAAACCGATCGTTTTTTCTGTGTAGGCAGTGAATGGTTTTTCGCCACCCGTGAAGATCCGGCGTTAGGTCCATTTTCATCCAGGGGAGAGGCTATAGCCGAACTGCTGGTATATGCTCGCCATATGAATGAAGGTGGAGCGTTTGCTAAGGCTCTCATTCGTTAGCATTTAACGTTCATTTAAGAGTAAATCTTTCTCGCTAACCTATATTTTTACCTGTAGTCATCGAGGTAGATGATTTCACAGGTCGTCGGCTCTTTCTTGTTTGCTTCTCTCCATGCTTCAGCACGTCCGATTTCTTACTTCAATTGCATGATGTAGTCGATCTGAACGGGGGTTAAAGTGTGACCCAAACCTCTCGTGCTGGTTACAGGCCTAAATCCTCTTTCTGATTACTGGAGCTTTAGCGACTTACTTCCCCTCGTGTAGAGGGGGGGAGCGTAGCGGGTGAGGGGGTAAGTCTTTACTGCAATGACCACCAGCCACCTATTTCAGCAGTCATAAGCCTCTTAATAAATTGTTATTTTTAACGCCTCAGTTTTTCAATGTGCAAAATTACAAGCCAACAGGCTTTGTATCAAGAAAAAGTATCTGCTAAGAAATTGATTTTCCAGTGTTATCGATTATGATGAGTAGCCTAATAATTTAGTAAGAACATTGCACGGAGGCTCGTTTTGTCAGTGATCTCATTCCTTGATAAACCCGCTTGTCATTTTATTTTTAAGTCAAAATCCCCACCTTTTGGTGTCGACCCTTCCTTGATGCAGTGCCTTCTAGTTAAAAGGCCTTTGGTCTTATTCAGTAGCAGTTAGGCCCTATTAAAATTTCGCACTTTGTTTTAAGAAAACGAGAAAATTATGAGCAATAATGTACCAAATGTTACATTTAAAATTCGTGCCCGTGGTGAAAGCATTGGCGGGAAAAATCCATTTATCTGGAATGATGTTTCAACGACAGACATATTCTCGGGTAAAAATATCATTATATTTGCACTGCCGGCTGCATTTACTCAGACGAGCTCTACTACTCATTTGCCTGGCTATGAAGCCAAGTATGATGAACTGAAATCACTAGGTATTGATGAAGTGTACTGCTTGAGCGTTGGCACTTCTTTTACCATGCTTCAGTGGGCGAAAAATTTAGGTATTAAGAATGTAAAAATGTTACCTGATGCACAGGAAAATTTTACTCGATTGATGGGGATGTCGGTTGAAAAGGCAAACGGTAAAGTGTCATGGCGTTATTCTGCCTATGTAGTTAACGGGGAGATAAAGAAAATATTTTCTGAAGCGGGAATGATGGATAATTGCCCAGATGACCCATTTGAGTGCAGTGATGTCGACACAATGATTTCTCATCTAAAGAAATAGAACATCATTTATAGAATGTTTACTGAAACAGTTTCAGGTGAATAGCCTAAAGATACATTCAGCCGACCCATTTCCGAGAGAATTAAAGGGGTCTGCCCCCTTTAATTTGATAGCTTTCTGTACCTGCCTACTGATTACCCTCGCTTTAGCGAGTTACTCCCCCTCGTGTAGAGGGGGACAGGGAGCATAGCGGGTGAGGGGGTAAGTCTTTACTACAGAATGACCTCTAGCCATCTAGGTCGGGAGACATAGGATTCTGTTCAAATGAAAATGGTATTAGGTGTTTGATTATAAAAGACATTGATTTATGATCGAACGGAATGGTTAGGAAAATAAAAACAGGGGTAGGTGTCTTTTGTCAAATTACGTAGATTTTATAGGTATTACTAAATGACTCATGTTGGTGGAAAAAGAATCATATTTTCTGAGTTGATTCTATGCCCTGCCGAGGAAGAGGTTGATATTTGTATCCCTCCTATGGAGGGCAATGCAGAGTGGAATATAAAGTTTACCTTTAGTGCAGACGAAAAAAGTAAAGAAAAAGTACTCCCAACTATTTCACGGCAAGTAGAGGGCGACAACTGGATTCTAAATTTTACTAATTGGAGTTCACCAAGTGGTGCAACACTTGAATGACGTAACAACAAACAATTCTTGGCAAGCGCCTTTAGGTATTTGTATCACGATCATTTTAGTTTTTTGCACAACTGAGTTTAAAGAATTTATAGGAGTTAGTGCTGATTCCTGGGTGGAATTTTTTCTCATTATTGGATTAATTAATGTTGGTTGGTTGGTTAATTCGAGTCATATTTGCGCTAAGAAAAACTGCAACTCTTGATATGATTCTTGTGGCAACAAAAAATAAAACTTAATCAGCGCAGCCTATTAGCTTAGCATTAATCTCCACAAGTCTGAGGGATTAGAATATGAATGATATTGCGAAAGGCGTAATAATCGGCGCTGTTACTGTAGGTCTCCCCTTATTCTTTGGTTATATCTTTGTGGTTAAGGAAAATCAGTTAAAGATTGCAGGTATAGAAAAGGAACTGACAAGATATAATAATCAAATGGGTCGCACTGGTGGAGCAATTAGTGCGCTTAAACTTTTTGTTGTTACTGCTCATCCAGACAAGGATTACATCTCCCTTGCTTCTGCTAGAAAGCTACAAACTCTAAAACCTTCCGAAATTATGGTTCTGGCATCTGAATTATCAAAAATTGAAAGTCAGGATGCCACCTTTAGCTATGCCGCAATATCAGCTGAATTAAAGCCAGTAGTTACAAAGCACAATTTAACAGAAGAAGATTTATTTAATTATATTAGAGTCATAAGAGAAAGAAATGCTGCTGAGAAATATAAACTTAACAAGCCCATCAATTAATGGCCGAAAACGGCTCAGCCTACGTATTCACCCTCTATGTTTCTTTCTATAGTCATCTATATAGATAACTTCACATTTATCTCTGGGATGTTTTTCTATATCTCGTCGAGTCTCACCACGTCCTATTTCTTGCTTCAGCTGCATGATGTCATTGGATTGCTCTGTTCCAGCAATTTTTGGCAATTCAAGCTCTGAAGATCAAGGTTCGGTAATCCGCTCTAACAAGTCGCTGCTACGGAAAATTTACTCGCTTGCGCTCCTAAATTTCCTATGGATCATCTAAAAGAATACAACGGATTAAAAGTCAGAGGCGATCAAGACCTAATAGTATTTACTGACGACTATAGAAATCCTCAAGAGACTCGCCTATTTGGTAATCGCTGATAAGAAGAGGGAGCTTTTTATCGGTAGTTTCAAAAAATGGAACTTCATTGTGTTCTATTTTCTGGCTAAGTTCCGCTTGGTCCATAAATTGGCTGGCTTTGTCGAGATAGGTTCCCCCAAGCAGGTGCCGAAACTCATGTTGGAATATGACTGAGCTTAATCCTGTCAATCTACCTTTCTGTATCTTGCCCTCTACATTTCTAGCTTCATATTCAATCCACTCGTAGGTAGCAACATTACCCCGCTTTTCTTCCATCGCACTAAGGCATCCGTGCCAAAAGTTTTTCCTTTCTACAGAGGTGCCGGTAATTTTCGGGTTGATAAAAATCTGATAGGGCACAGCGCCTAGGATTTTATAGCGGGGATTGTCGTTTTTTGCTTCTACTATAAATATCTGAATGCGCTTTCCAACTTGGTTTGCTGCTAAGCCAATTCCTTTCTTTTGGTTCATAAAGGCTCTCATTTCTTTCGCCAGCATGGTAAGTTCATCCGTATTAAATTCAGCATTGTCAATTTTCCTGGCTGGTAGGTAGAGAGTGTTTTTAGCGCGCAGCTCTTTTCGCCGCTCATGATGAGCAATGGAAAAGCCATTTTTTGGCACATCTAGCGTTATGAAGCGATCCATAGACCGTCCGAGATGAGTGCACCCTGAAAGAGCAACGAACATTGATACAATGCTTTCTACCTTTTAATACTTAACGGCTGACCTTCTATGCCAGCATAGAAAATGAGTATTTCTGCGGGTTCTTCACCCTCATTCTTTCCGTAATGCCACTTGTTTACTAGTTCAACGATAGGGTCTCCAGCTTTCAAGTGTAATGTCATGCCGCCCTCCGTCACTACCGTTAGCTCACCCTTTAATAATACACCAGCATTTATCACTAGATGTTTGTGCAAAGGCACCTCTGCACCAGGGGGAACGACGATTTTTAGTATGGATATTTCTGGCCTACCCTTTGGATACTCAGGCAGGGTTTTTCCATCCCAGCTTGAATTCGTTCTTGTGAGAACCTCGACGTCTATTGTATTTTCATTTTTTGCTGAAGCACTACTCAATAGAAATAGTGTGAAACACATTCCATATAATATTCTTTTCATTTTATCCCTACTTTTGTCGGGCTCATACGTGACCACTCCGGTTGATTCGTAGTTTTTCTAAAATCTCACTCCGGTGGATTGGTATCCATTCTGCACCCCTTAACTGATTCCTTCTAGTGGGGTTGTGCTGTTTCTTTTCTTCCACTTGGTCGATTTAACATAATATACATTATGCGCGATCATCGGCGAGGTCAGGATGGCCGGGGGTTTAGGCTAGCCTGCCAGTACGGCTTGGTGGATGTAGTGCCACGTTGGACAAGTTGTCGGTGGTCTGTGGTTTGAGTAAGGATGGGTTATTCATGCCGTACAGTGGCATCACCCGATGTTGCGGTTCACACCAATATCGATACGACAATTGATTACAGTAAAGTCTGCCAACGCGGATCGGCTAGTCCTTCAAGCCTAAGTGATCCAGATTGCCCGCTTGTGAAAGAATGAGTCTAATGGCAAAAGTAACGTCCCGTGAACGAAGTGAGCAGCTTGCCCCAGCTGGTTATGTTTCACTACTAACGACCATTGTTCTTTCTGTAATTGAAGGCTTCATCACACTCAGGAATATCATAGAACATTGGTCCGCGGCCAGCTCTGGCACCGTTGTACTCATCCGCTTCACTTTTACAAACCGATTCTTCCTTTCCTTTTTCCAAGCACTCCTCAAATACCTTGTGTTTTAAAGGGGCCAAAGCTATTTGGCGCGCATCCTCGCATTTTCTGTCGAGTTCCGCTTGGCTACCCTGACAATAACCCACCGTTGCGGCGAGTATGCCTACTATGGTAAATAGGACCTTCATTGTTACTACTCCAGAAAAGAAACATAACATGTAGATAATAGGACAGCTTCTGGCCATAGCAAATAAACGCTTTATAGCGAGCCCAGTTTCAGGTTTAGCTATTGTTTACCGTGAGAAATATTGATTTAACATAATCTATATCTTGGTTTAAGATAGTTTATTAATATCAGATAGTTAGATAATTCTCTTAATAGATTATGGTGAAGTTTTGGATTGGAGCATGCCTTATAAACCCGATAAGAACGCAATGTGACGCTACGTCCCTATCCTCTCATTGTGACGAATTCTTCTGCAGCCGTTGGATGAATACCGATGGTGGCATCGAAGTCAGATTTTGTGGCCCCTACTTTGACAGCAATGGCAACACCTTGAATGATTTCACCAGCGCCCTCTCCCACCATATGACAGCCCACGACCAGGTCGGTACTTTTCACCACAATCAATTTCATAAACATTTTGCCGTCACCACCCGCTAGTGTTTCCTTCATTGGCCTAAAGCGGCTACGAAAGATCGACAAATCATCACCGTACTGATCTATGGCTTGTTGCTCTGTTAAACCAACGGATGCTGTGTTGGGTTGGCTGAAAACAGCCGTAGGTATGTTGTTGTAATCAATGGAGGTGGACTCACCTGTTGTGAGGGTTTTGGTTAGTGCCATCCCCTCGGCAATAGCGACGGGGGTTAACTCTATGCGACCAATAACATCACCCAGGGCGTAGATAGAAGGCTCATTTGTTTGAAAATGATCATCTACGACCACTGAACCGTTAGGTCGTGTCTGTACAGTCGTATTCTCAAGCCCAAGCCTTTCCGTATTGGCTCGACGGCCTGTGGCATACATAACGAGACCGGCATCAAGTGATTCATCATTGTTGAGCGCCACACGATAGGATGAGTCTTCTAGCTGAGTTATTTTTTCGATATCGGTAGAGAAATGTAAGTGGACACCTTGGTGTTCAATTTCCTCTTTAAGCACATTGCGTACGTCATCGTCGAAGCCCCGTAGAAATAATGGCCCGCGATAAACCAAATGAGTCTCCACACCTAAACCATTAAATATTCCGGCAAACTCCACGGCAATATACCCGCCCCCCACAATCACTATTCGTTTGGGGAGTTCATCAAGGAAAAAGGCTTCATTGGAGGTAATAGCCAGTTCACTACCGGGAAAATCGGGGACGTAAGGTACACCTCCGGTAGCGATTAGTATCTTTGCACAGCTGTATTGTTGGCCATTCAATTCGACTGTGTGAGGGTCGATAATAACCCCCCAGCCCTTCAGTAGGGTGACATTCGCGTTGTCCAACAAGTTGCCATAGATACCATTGAGCCGTTCAATTTCCCGGTTTTTGTTTTCCCGGAGCGTTGGCCAGTCGAAATGTGTATCACCAACATTCCAGCCAAAGCCTGCCGCAGCACGAAACTCTTCTGCAAAGGAGGAGGCATAAACAAACAGTTTTTTAGGCACACAACCTACGTTGACACAGGTTCCACCCAGATATTGAGATTCTGCTATGGCAACACGCATCCCTTGCTGAGAACACATGCGGGCTGTTCTAACACCACCGGAACCGGCACCAATCACAAACAAGTCAAAATCGTAGGACATGAAAAATTCCTTTAATAGCCGGGGAAAGCTCTATAAATATTTATAGTCAGAAGTTTATGCGGTAACTAATCAATACCGCCAATAAATATGCGCTATGGGGCTGGTGTGCAGGCGCTATCGATATGACAGCGGTTAAATACCTTTAATGAGCAATTAACGAACATTAAGTTGTTAGCCAATTTGGGTTTGACCTGCCATATAAGGTATTAGTGCTTCCGGGATAGTAATACTGCCATCCGCTTGTTGATAATTTTCCAGTACAGCGACTAATGTGCGACCCACCGCTAGCCCTGAGCCGTTTAATGTATGTAGTAGTTCAGGCTTGCCGGTTGCCGGGTTACGCCAGCGTGCTTTGAGCCGACGAGCCTGGAAGTCACGGAAGTTGCTACAGGAGGAAATTTCTCTATAGCGATCCTGTGAGGGCAACCAGACCTCAATATCGTAAGTTCGTGCAGAGGCGAAGCCCAGATCGCCCCCACAAAGAATGACTGTCTTGTAGGGTAGCCCCAGTTTTTGCAGGATAGCCTCAGCATGGCCCGTCAGCTTTTCCAGGGTCTCTGTAGATTCTTCAGGTTTAACGAACTGTACCATCTCAACTTTTTCAAATTGGTGCTGGCGAATCATTCCCCGGGTATCTTTACCATAGCTGCCCGCTTCACTCCGAAAGCATGGTGTGTGGCAGGTGAACTTCACTGGCATTTGATTCGCGTCCACAATTTCATCGCGGAAGATATTTGTGACGGGTACTTCAGCTGTGGGAATTAAGTAGAAGCCTCGGTCATCCTGTAACTTAAAGAGGTCTTCCTCAAATTTTGGTAGCTGTCCGGTGCCGAATAGTGAGTCGCTATTCACGATATAAGGTACGTTGATTTCCTGGTAACCATGTTCGGCTACATGGGTATCAAGCATGAGTTGAATGAGTGCTCTATGCAGGCGAGCAATGCCACCACGCATGACGGCAAATCGGGATCCGGTAATTTTTGTTGCTGTTTCAAAATCCAGCTGGCCGCACTTGGCACCGAGATCCACGTGGTCTAGCACCTCAAAATTAAAGTGACGTGGTTCTCCCCAGCGACGAATTTCCACATTGTCATCTTCGCTGGTACCGGCAGGCACTTCGGCATCTGGAATATTAGGGACAGCGTTGAGGTAGCTGTCCAGCTGCTGCTGAATATTTGATAATTCATCTTCGGCCTGAATACAGGCTTTCTTTAATGCTTCGCCCTTTTCTTTTAGCGGAGTGATGTCCTCTCCCTTGCTTTTGGCCTCACCGATTTGTTTGCCCATGGATTTAGCATAGGCGTTACGTTCAGATTGCAGTGACTGAGCTTTGTCCTGCAAGTCACGCCGCTGGACTTCTAGTTGAGTTAATTTTTCAACATCCAGAGAGAATCCACGAACAGAGAGTGCCGCAGCTATAGTTTCAGGTTCAGATCGAACAAGTTTTGGATCCAACATGGAGAAAGAGAATTCCTAAAATAAACGGGTCAAAGCAATTGCGCCCAGCATTCCAGCCAGGCACAACACGACATTTAACACGACGTAAACTGCCGACAGTGCAAAGTGGCCATTTTGCCACAAAGCGAGGGTATCAAGCGAGAATGTTGAGAAGGTTGTGAAGGCGCCGAGAAAGCCCACCATCAGTAGGTTTCGTAATTCGGCAGGTAATACCCCTCTTTCAATAATTAAGACGTAGAAAAGGCCCATCAAGACACTGCCGCCTACATTCACCACCAACGTACCTATGGGGAATCGGCCACCGAGTACGGGAAAGATGATGGCATTGATGCCAAAACGTCCCATGGCGCCCAGTGCACCACCCAATGCCACGGCTAACCATTGCATAGGGGCAGTTCCTGACAAATAGGGTTGTGAGCTAACAGACTGATTTGCTTCTTGAAGCAGAAAATTTTGGCTATCTTCGTTTTAATCAGAAGCACGGTCTGTTCCTTTTTTGTAGCGTTGCTGAGGGCTATTGGTGTTCAGTTCACTCAAGTGAGCCAGTTTGTCAGCAATTTTTTGCTCAAGCCCTCGGTTTGAGGGGTGATAATAACGCGTATCAGCTAATGCTTCAGGGAAGTAATTTTCACCGGCCGCAAAGGCACCTGGTTCATCGTGGGCATAACGATATTCCGAGCCGTAATCCAGTTCTTTCATCAGTTTGGTGGGCGCATTGCGCAAGTGGAGAGGTACGTCGATGGTGGGCATTTTCTTTACGTCTGCCAACACCGCATTGTAGGCCGCGTAGACTGCATTACTCTTAGGGGCTGAAGCCAAATACAGGATTGCCTGTGCAATGCTGAGCTCGCCTTCCGGGCTACCCAGGCGCTCCTGAATTTCCCAGGCATTGAGTGCGATAGATGAAGCTCTGGGGTCAGCATTGCCAATATCTTCACTGGCCATTCGGACGACTCTCCGAGCAATGTACAGCGGGTCACAACCGCCATCAATCATTCGTGCAAACCAGTAAAGCGCTGCATCAGGTGAGGATCCTCTCACCGCCTTATGTAAAGCCGATATTTGGTCGTAGAAATATTCACCACCCTTATCAAACCGCCGAATACCACCAACCAATACTTCTTCTAGAATATCTTCATTGATTGAGCCCTCATTGCTGAGGTCGCTGGCAATTTCTAATAGGTTAAGTGCTGTTCTGGCATCACCGTCAGCCGCTGTTGCCAGTAACTCCAGTGCTTCGTCAGTAATTTGTAGTTTTTGGTCCGCAAGTCCGCGTTCCGAATCATTGAGCGCAGCATGAATAACTCGGGTGATATCTTGTATTTCCAGGCTCCGTAGTACGTAAACCCGGCAGCGAGAAAGCAGCGCATTGTTCAGCTCAAATGAAGGGTTTTCTGTGGTGGCCCCGATCAAGATGATGGTGCCGTTTTCTACAAAAGGGAGAAATGCATCCTGTTGGGCTTTGTTGAATCGGTGGACTTCATCTACAAACAGTATGGTCTGTCGGCCACGACAGTCTCTTTCTTCTTCAGCACGAGCCACCGCAGCCCTGATTTCTTTAACGCCGGAGAGAACAGCAGAAATTGATTCGAGATGAGCATCGACAGAATCGGCAATGATGTTGGCCAATGTGGTTTTTCCGACGCCAGGTGGGCCCCAAAACACCATAGAGTGTAATTGACCTGACTGAATAGCTTCACGCAGGGACTTCCCCTCCCCTACAAGATGTCCCTGCCCTGCGAACTCATCCAGAGAACGAGGACGCATTCTGGATGCGAGTGGTTGATAAACATCTTGGCTGAAAAGGTCGCTACTCATCGCGGAGAATATCTACACCCTCGGGTGGTTCAAAACTAAACAGGGCTGGATCTATGGGTTCATTTAATGTGGTATTAGAGAAGTTGATTTCTGTTTTCTGTCCCAAGCTATCCCATAGGGCCATAACCGTGGGGATTTCACGACTAAAGCTCAGTGCTACTTTTTCATAGAGACTGTCGTTGGCAATGGGGATTAGGCTGAAATTAACGACCTCACCTTGCTCAATATAAACTTTCTCGATATAAATCTTATAGCTTTGCTCCAGCGTATCCAGATTGCCAATAAAGAGAATGGCGGGTGTCTTTGATAAGTCATGATTGAAGGCTTTTATGGTGACCTGTTCCAGGTCCGGGTCGTAAATCCATAGGGTTTCACCATCGGATACCAGTAGTTGTTCCATGGGTGGTTCTGTCTGCCAGCGAACTTTTCCCGGTCTGGAAGCCTGTAGTTGTCCCGATGTTTGTTGCAGTACAGTGCCATCAGAGGAATAGACTGTTTGCTGAAATGAGGTGTTCAGGGTATTTACATTGGTTAGCAATAGGCGCAGTTCACTGCCACCTCCTGGCAACCCCCCTGCGTATAAATGGACTGATACAAGGAGACCATAACCACCAAGTAGTAAACCAAATAGTAATTTTTTCATTAGCGATCGAGGCCCGGCGCTAATACTTCACGATTACCGTTGGTACCCATTTCGCTGATCATACCCGAGGCCTCCATCTGCTCGATTAGTCTTGCTGCACGGTTGTAACCAATACGCAGTTTTCGTTGTACGGATGAAATGGATGCCTTGCGAGTTTCTAGGACAAAGGCGACAGCTTCATCGTAAAGAGGGTCAGATTCAGTATCACTGGATCTCTCGCCACCCTCGTTAGTGTAGCCGGGCACGGGTATCTTACTGGTGGTTTGCTCATCGGTGATTTCATCGATGTATGAGGGTTCACCACGAGACTTCCAATCAGCCACGACTTTATGGACTTCATGATCATCTACAAATGCGCCGTGAACGCGAATCGGAACACTGGTACCTGGTGGAAGGTACAACATGTCTCCGTGGCCCAGAAGTTGTTCTGCCCCACCCTGGTCGAGAATTGTTCGGGAATCAATTTTGGACGACACCTGAAAGGCAATTCGGCTGGGAACATTGGCTTTAATCAGCCCTGTAATCACGTCTACGGAAGGCCGTTGGGTGGCCAGAATCAGATGGATACCTGCTGCCCGGGCTTTCTGGGCAATACGGGCAATGAGTTGTTCAACCTTCTTACCGACAATCATCATCATATCGGCGAATTCATCAATAACAACGACAATATAGGGTAGTTTTTCAAGCGCGGGGGCTACGGGACCTTCACCCTCTTCTGTAAACAGGCTGGCATTTTCGTCGGGTTGCCACAGAGGGTCAGATAGTGGATTGCCAGCGGCGATGGCATCTGCCACTTTCTTGTTGTATCCGGAGAGGTTGCGAACCCCAAGCGCTGCCATCAATTTGTAACGGCGTTCCATTTCACCGACACACCAGCGAAGCCCACTGGCAGCGTCTTTCATGTCTGTAATGACCGGAGTCAGCAGATGTGGGATGCCCTCATACACTGACAGTTCAAGCATTTTCGGGTCGACCAGGATCAGCCGTACGTCCTCAGGCCCAGATTTGTACAGCAGGCTCAGCAACATGACGTTGATGCCCACAGACTTGCCTGAACCCGTTGTGCCTGCCACCAGAAGGTGAGGCATCTTGGCTAAATCGGCCACCGTTGGGGTGCCTGAAATATCGTTTCCCAGAGCCAGAGTTAACGGTGATTTTGCCTGTTCGTAGACTTCAGAAGACAAAACTTCACTAAGCCGTACCATTTCCCGGTGTTCATTGGGAATTTCAATACCCATCACCGATTTGCCGGGGATGACCTCCACTACCCTGACACTGACCAGGGCCAGTGACCGAGCCAAATCTTTGGCCAGGCCGGTAATTCGGCTTGCTTTAATACCCGCGGCCGGTTGAATTTCAAAACAGGTCACCACGGGGCCAGGAAGAACCTCTACCACTTCAGCGCTGATACCAAAATCTTGGAGTTTCAACTCTAGTAGTTTTGACATGGCTTCAAGGGCTTCTCTCGAATAGCCTTTATCTTTTGTTGTATCTGCCTTATCCAGTAAGTTGAGGGTTGGTAACCCTCCAGCGGCTGGTTCTTCAAATAGAGAGGTTTGTCGTTCTTTCTCTACACGAAGGCTTGGGATGACCTTCTTAATCAGTGGCTGAATGCTCGGCGGCGTTCGCAACGCCTCTTTTTCTGCCTGTTTGGCTTTTATATCCTTACGGTGTTGTTTGGCACGTTCGGTTTTTTGTTCTTCTGCCCGGCGAATCTTGCGAGCCGCGATATTATGTTGAATTAGTTCAAAGAACCGCAGTGTGGCTCGACCGGAGCCATCGATGAGTGCCAACCAGGAGAGATCTGTAAATACGGTTAAGCCAAATAGAAAGATGGCCAACAAAATAAGAGTGCTTCCTACATGGTTAAAGGCAGATGCAGCGGCTACCGAAACAGAGGTGCCCAGGATACCGCCCACACCAAAGGGTAAATCAGTCTGTAAATGTCCATAATGGAGAGATGCCAGGGAGGTTGCGCAGACCATTACAAGCACCAGCCCAAGAGCTCTCAGTGAAAATACAACGCCATCAAAACCACTGTGTTCTTCTCGGTGAAGACGAAATACATTCCATGCCCTCAAGACTAATAAGATAGGAAATAGATAAGACATATAGCCAAGAAGGGAGAAAAATACGTCAGATAGCCAGGCACCCAAAGGTCCTGCAGCGTTATTTACCTGATCTATATTGCCGGTGTGAGACCAACCGGGGTCTTCAGGCGAGTGTGTAACGAAAGCAACAAGAAGATAGACGCAGATCGCAAGCCAGCCGATCAGGGCCCCTTCCCTAAGAATAAGTTTGCCGCGCGAAGGTTGTTGCGGCTCAGATTTCTTGCCTGTGGTTTTTTTTGGCTGTTTAGCTCTACTCAAGACGTTATCCAGGTTCGTCACTACTGACCGCTATTGTAATGGCCGCGGGTTGAAATGCCAGCAGCGTATATGCAGCTAGATACATAACCTAGTGTATCGATAGCAATATTCTTATATTTAGTCTGCGGGTATAAGTTTACTAAATTCACAGGATAGGCAAATCCTACTTTGTCTCATTGCGGGCATTCATTATCATGGTTGCCAATATATACTCCCCGACAGAAAATTATTTAGCCTTGGAACCTGTAGTTATGTCAGACGTACAACATCACAAATTGATCATTCTTGGGTCTGGGCCCGCCGGTTATTCAGCCGCCGTTTATGCTGCGCGTGCTAACCTTAATCCGGTGATCATTACCGGAATCCAGCAAGGTGGTCAGCTGACCACCACCACCGATGTGGATAACTGGCCTGGTGATGCAGAAGGTGTTCAGGGGCCAGACTTAATGATGCGAATGCAGGCTCATGCTGAGCGCTTCGATACAGAAATCATCTTGGATCATATTGATAGCGTTGATCTAACCCAACGCCCTTTTCAACTCAAAGGTAGTAACAGTTATAGCTGTGATGCCTTGCTCATATGTACCGGTGCATCTGCCCAGTATTTAGGATTACCTTCTGAAGAAGCCTATATGGGGCAAGGTGTCAGTGCTTGTGCGACCTGCGATGGTTTTTTCTATAGGGGCAAGAAAGTAGCTGTTATTGGCGGTGGTAATACTGCCGTTGAAGAAGCCATTTATTTGTCCAATATTTGCAGTGAGGTGACCTTGGTCCATCGCCGTGACGCACTACGCTCGGAAAAAATTCTGCAAGACAAAATTATGGAACGTGCCGAAAACGGCAATATAAATATCCTGTGGAATCACACCCTGGATGAAGTGCTGGGTGACGATTCTGGTGTGACGGGGTTGGCTCTGAAGAGTACTCAGTCTGGCCCGGATAAAGAAATCGATGTCAGCGGCGTCTTTATTGCTATTGGTCACAAACCTAATACTGATATTTTTGCCGGTCAGCTGGACATGAAGAATGGCTATATCATTGTTCAAGGTGGAAATGAGGGGAATGCGACTTCTGTCAGCGTACCCGGTGTTTTTGCTGCAGGTGATGTAGCTGATCATGTGTATCGACAGGCAGTGACTTCAGCCGGGTCTGGCTGTATGGCGGCCCTTGATGCAGAAAAGTATCTCGACGAACTAGGTTAATTTATTTTGTGACGAATCTCGCCTTACTTGATTCAGAGCATCCGGTTTTCCCTTGTCCAGACAAGGCGCTTGCTGATCCCGACGGCCTTTTGGCTGTTGGGGGTAATCTGGAACCAAGTACCTTGCTGGCGGCTTATCGACAGGGAATTTTCCCCTGGTATGAGGATGACCAACCTCTGCTTTGGTGGTCCCCCGACCCGAGGACGGTTATTTTTCCCGAAGACATAAAAATTTCACGTTCTCTTCGAAAAGTACTGCGCCAAAAGAATTGGGATATTCGACTTGATACAGAATTTCTATCTGTGATCACACAGTGTGCCGTACCACGCAAGCAGGGTCATGGGGAAACCTGGATCACCGATGAAATGAAGGCAGCATATGTTGAATTACATCAGCAAGGTTATGCACATTCGCTTGAAATATGGCGCGATGAGCAGTTGGTCGGCGGTTTATACGGTGTCCTAATTGGTGCTGTTTTTTGTGGCGAATCCATGTTTAGTTTGGTGCCAAATGCCTCAAAGGTAGCTCTTGTTCAGCTTGCTATGTTGATGAAGCAGTATGCATGTGGGGGAGTGATTGATTGCCAAGTGAGTAATAACCATTTGTTATCAATGGGTGCAGTTGATATTCCTCGGCACAAATTTTTGACTACATTGAAGGAATTAGGTGATATACCTTGTAAATGGCCAGATAAGTGGCAGTGTAAAACCCCTGAAAAGGATGTCTAACTGGTTAGTTGAACAGATAGGGTAGAAGTATAAATATGTCCCGTGATATAACGCCAGATGTTCAGGTTGTGCGGCTGTTTCTAACAGAGCAGCACCCTTGCAGCTATCTGAAAAGAAAAAAAGCCATAACAGCATTTGTCGATCCTGCCATCGACATGGATTCTCATTTGTACACACAACTAACGGATTTGGGGTTTCGTCGCAGTGGACGTTATGTGTATACCCCGCGTTGTGAGGGCTGTAAGGCCTGTGTTTCCGCAAGAATATTGGTTAATGAATTTAAGGCCAACCGTCAACAACGGCGGTGTAATAAGCGGAATGCTGATTTAAGCGTTTGGTTGCGTCGAGAGATTGACGAATCGGAACATTACCCACTTTATGAGAGTTACATTAAAAGGCGACACTCTGACGGTGATATGTACCCCCCCTCCCTTTCACAATTTAGGGACTTTATTAGTAATTTGTGGCGGGGCAGTAAAATTATAGAGATTCGACTTGATAATGTACTGATTGCTGCTGGTGTCATTGATGTTCTTGATAATGGCTTGTCGGCTATCTATGTATATTATTCTCCAGACCATCCCAAAAGAAGCTTGGGAACCTATGCAATTCTAGCCCAAGTCATGCTGGCAAAGCAGATGAACTTACCCTACGTGTATTTGGGGTATTGGATAAAAAACAGTCCAAAAATGTCCTATAAGACAAGCTTTCAACCCTTGGAACTTCTGATAGAGGGCGAATGGGTGAGGTCTGATTGACTTTGCCTCGTTTTCAGGCAGAATGCGCCACGTTCTAGAGAAATGCAGTTTAGGGAAAGTACAAGTTATGGCAAAAGAAGAACAAATTGAGATGGAAGGTGAAGTGGTTGATACACTTCCCAATACCACTTTCCGTGTGAAACTCGAAAATGGGCATGTTGTCACTGCACATATCTCTGGGAAAATGCGTAAAAATTACATCCGCATTTTGACGGGCGATAAAGTGAAAGTTGAATTAACCCCTTATGATCTTTCGAAAGGTCGCATCACCTACCGCGCTAGGTAATCAGCTGAAATCCTTTTCAAGCTGCTTCTGTTTCTGTCTCGACTAATAGCTCCCCATCTGAGACAGAGACACTAACTACTCCACCGTTTGCCAAGTCACCAAACAATACCTCTTCAGCAAGTGGTTTCTTGATTTTTTCCTGTATCAATCGCTCCATAGGGCGAGCACCCATTTTTTCGTCGTAACCGTGTTCTACCAACCAGTCCCTTGCTTCATCATCCACATCAAGTACGACATGTTTTTCATCGAGCTGTTGCTGTAGTTGAGTTAAAAACTTGTCAACGACAGTGTGAATAACGGTGCCTTCTAGAGACTTGAACTGAATGATGCCGTCCAGACGGTTTCTGAATTCAGGGGTAAACCCTTTCTTAACAGCCTCCATACCATCAGTTTTATGATCTTGCGTGGTAAAGCCAATAGAGGCACGGCTCATTTCTTCTGAGCCAGCATTGGTCGTCATAATCAGAATAACATTTCGGAAATCAGCCTTACGTCCATTGTTGTCAGTCAAGGTTCCGTGATCCATAACCTGAAGTAACAGGTTAAACACTTCAGGGTGCGCTTTCTCAATTTCATCAAGGAGAATCACTGAATGTGGGCTTTTGGTCACGGCATCCGTTAATAAGCCACCTTGATCAAAGCCAACATAACCCGGGGGGGCGCCAATGAGCCGAGAGACGGTGTGTCTTTCCATATATTCAGACATATCAAACCGTAGCAGCTCGATACCCATGATTTCTGCCAGTTGTTTTGATAGCTCGGTTTTACCAACCCCTGTGGGGCCAGCAAACAGGAATGAGCCTATGGGTTTATCACCCTCTCGCAAGCCCGCTCGAGCTAGCTTGATTGATGTGGAGAGTACCGAAATAGCTTCATCCTGACCAAAAACAACCATTTTCAGTTTGTCGGATAGGCTTCTCAGTTGTTCTTTGTCTGAAGAGGACACACTTTTCTCAGGAATTCTGGCAATTTTTGCCACAATAGCTTCCACTTCAGGAACACCAATAATTTTTTTACGCTTCGATATGGGTTGTAACTGTTGGTAGGCGCCAGCCTCATCAATAACGTCAATAGCCTTGTCGGGCAGGAATCGATCGGTGATATGGCGTGCTGCAAGCTCCGCAGCCGTTTTTAATGCTGCTTTAGAGAAGCGCAGTTGGTGATGTTCCTCAAACCTTGATTTTAGCCCCTTAAGAATATCAATGGTCTCTTCAACCGTTGGTTCTGGCACATCAACTTTCTGGAAGCGGCGAGATAACGCCCTGTCTTTCTCAAAAATGCCCCGGTACTCCTGATAGGTAGTAGACCCTATACAGCGTATTTTCCCTGAGGTAAGCATAGGCTTGAGTAAGTTCGATGCATCCATCACCCCACCTGAGGCTGCACCAGCCCCAATAATGGTATGAATTTCATCAATAAATAGAATGGCGTGGTCTTGTTCACGAAGTTCAGCAAGGACACCCTTGAAGCGTTTTTCAAAATCGCCTCGGTATTTCGTGCCAGCGAGTAAGTCCCCGAGATCCAGCGCATATACCACTGAGTCACGTAACACATCAGGCACTTTTTCTTCGATGATCAGTTTGGCAAGGCCTTCCGCAATAGCCGTTTTACCGACACCCGCCTCACCAACCAATAAGGGATTGTTTTTTCGGCGACGGGCCAAAACTTGAGAAACACGCTCAATTTCATGGCTTCGGCCTACCAGTGGGTCAATATTACCCTGTCTAGCCTCTTCATTTAGATTGGTTGTGAACTGATCTAACAAGCTTTGTCCGGGGGCTTCTGTCTCTGTGTGTACTTCATCATGGTGAGTATCACTATCATGCTGTTCTGACTGATCAGCATATTTAGAAACACCATGGGATATGTAATTCACTACATCAACTCTGGCAACATTCTGTAGTCGAAGGAAATAGATGGCCTGACTTTCCTGTTCACTAAAGATCGCGACTAATACATTGGCGCCCTGTACTTCCTTGCTTCCTGAGGACTGGACGTGAAAAACAGCACGCTGTAATACGCGCTGGAATCCAAGAGTAGGTTGAGTATCTTTATCTTCCAGCTCTTCTGGGATCAGTGGTGTGGTGGATTCAATAAATTCATTAAGGTCACGCCTCAATATATTCAGATCAGTACCGCAAGACTCAAGCACGCTGATGGCGGACTCATTATCAAGCAGAGCTAGGAGCAAGTGCTCAACCGTCATGAACTCATGACGTTTGTCACTGGCACCTTTAAATGCATTATGTAGTGTTAGTTCAAGTTCTTTACTTAACATACAACCACCTTTAACCCTAGGTTACTGCTCATCATCTTCAGTGGGCTCTATTTCGCAGAGCAACGGGTGTTCGTAGGCTCTGGCATATTGGTTTACTAACGCAGCCTTTGTATCTGCAACATCGCGAGTATATACCCCGCAGACTGCTTTTCCTTCCGTATGTACTTTTAACATAACTCTCGTTGCCATTTCACGCCCCATCGGGAAGAAAACCTCCAGTAGCTCTACCACAAACTCCATCGGCGTATAGTCGTCGTTGTATATAAGCACCTTAAACATCGGGGGCTTCTTGAGCTTGGGTTTCACCTCTTCGACAACAGCACTGCTATCATGTTGCCATGTTTGCTCATCATCTTTATTACTAAGACTAATGTCTAATCTCATATTCATACATACACTAAAAATTTATGACCTCTCTCAATCTCTATTTTAATAGTATTAATACACTTATAGTTACTTTTTATGATTTTTCTAGGTCTTGACTTGACGGCTGAATAGATATAGAAACTGAAGGTGAGCAGAAGTTGTCTAATCGCAATTGATGTTCATGGATGTGTAATAACTATCAGCATTAAGCTGGATTGTTTTTATTCACTAAACTATCTAGCAAATCGGTGTTCATGGGTGTAAATACTACTAGTATTAAGCTGGATTGTTTTTATTCACTAAACTATCTAGCAAGAGGTTTGTAATATGCATACAGGAACGGTTAAGTGGTTTAACAATGCCAAAGGGTATGGGTTTATCCTATCATCAGACGGCACCACTGATATTTTTGCTCACTACTCAGCGATCACCATGGAAGGCTACAAAACCTTGAAAGCGGGTCAAGAAGTCACCTATGACTTGGTAGAGGGAGAAAAAGGCCTGCATGCTACTAATATTGCAGCTGCTGGCTCCACCGTTACCCAAAATGATGATTTGCAGCCCCCTTCTTTGGACGTCGAAAGTGATACTGTTAGTGACCATTGAGTCATAAAAACCTTCACCTATCGACTAATGGATCGGTGGTTTTTCTGGGAACAACCGTCTTTTTTACATCATCTGCTTGCCAAGCTCAGTGTGTTGAAATTTTATGTATTGAAGTAAGATTACTCAATTCATCTCCGGCCTATATATCAAACAGTTCGCTTGTTGAAATCCACAATGATATCAATACAGGTGTCGCCAATCTTTAAACGGATGCTGTAATGACTAGTATTGTACTGTTCAACAAACCTTATGGCGTTTTAAGCCAGTTTTTAGATCACGATGGCCATCCCGGCCTAAAGCATTATTTGAGCCTCCCGGACATCTATCCAATGGGCAGACTTGATCGTGACTCAGAGGGGCTCTTATTACTATCTGATGAGGGTCAACTACAGGCACGGATTGCAGACCCAAAATTCAAAATGGAAAAAACCTACTTGGTACAGCTTGAAGGTAGCGTGACTAAAGCGGCATTAGACAGTTTGGTGCATGGTATTAAGCTTAATGATGGTATGACTAGACCCGCGCGGGCTAGGGAGATAACACCGCCGGTATTGTGGCCAAGGGACCCGCCTATCCGGGAACGGCTACACCAGACTACCAGTTGGGTAGAGTTGAAAATTACTGAGGGCCGAAATCGTCAAGTAAGGCGAATGACCGCTGCCGTTGGCTTCCCTACTCTACGATTAATTCGCAGTGCGATAGGACCTTGGCAGCTGGGTAACCTGGGACCAGGGCAGTATCGACAGGAAACAGTTCATTTACCTCAAACGCAAAAACATACCTCAAAGCGTCCATTAAAACAGACGCCAAGGAAGCCAAAAATTGCCCGATAAAATCCACCTCACAGTTGCCACGGTGATTGAATGTGATAACCATTTTCTACTGGTGAGAGAAATTCGTGAAGGTCGTGAGGTGTTCAATCAACCTGCAGGTCATGTGGAGCCAGGCGAATCCCTTGTTGAAGCGGCTATAAGGGAAACCTATGAAGAGACTGCTTGGCGTATCAACCCAACCGGAGTGATCAGTTTTGGTTCCTATACGTCGGCGAGTAATGGTGTCACTTATTATCGGCTTGCCCTGGCTGCTGAAGCTATTGAGTTTGACGACTCAGTCACCATTGATAGTGATATCGATGAGGCTGTTTGGCTCGATTATGCAGATATTTTACAAAAGCGTTCTCAGCTGAGAAGCCCAATGGTTTTACAGGCAATTGATGATTACCGTGCCAAGATCATTTATCCATTGGATTTGCTAAAAACACACCGGTAGAATCCGCATCCCAGTGCACTTTTGCCAATAAGCCCGCATTTAACAAAATGCCTTACTCCAGCTAACCTAATGAACTCTATGTCGAATCCAAGCAAAGTCATTGTCGGTATGTCCGGTGGTGTTGATTCATCCGTCACCGCCCTGTTGCTACAACAGCAAGGTTACGAGGTGGAAGGCTTGTTCATGAAGAACTGGGATGAGGATGATGGCACTGAGTATTGTTCGGCAATAGAAGATCTTAGCGATGCTCAAGCTGTCGCGGACACACTGGGTATACCACTTCACACGGCCAATTTTGCTGCGGAGTATTGGGACAATGTCTTTGAATACTTTCTTGATGAGTACCGAGCTGGACGTACACCGAATCCAGATATTCTCTGCAACCGGGAAATTAAGTTTAAGGTGTTTCTCGAGTATGCCCAAGTTTTGGGTGCCGACTGCATTGCTACCGGACACTATGTTCGACGCCTAGACCGTGATGGTCGGACCTATTTGCTCAAGGGATTGGATAACAATAAAGACCAGAGTTATTTTCTTCATGCTGTTGATGAAGAAGCCTTTAGCCGGACGTTATTTCCGATTGGTGAGATGGAAAAGCCTGAGGTTAGAGCTATTGCTGAGCAACATGGTCTTATTACAGCGAAAAAGAAGGACTCAACAGGAATCTGCTTTATCGGTGAACGACGGTTTAAGGACTTTCTTGAGCAGTACCTTCCTGCACAGCCCGGTGATATAGAAAACCCTGAAGGTGAGGTGATCGGTCAGCACCATGGACTGATGTACCACACCTTAGGGCAACGTCAGGGCTTGGGTATCGGTGGCCTCAAAGGAGCAAGTGAAGCTCCTTGGTATGTTGCGGCGAAGGAGATGTCGCGCAATGTACTGGTCGCTGTTCAGGGTACAAATCATCCATTGTTATTTACTGACGGACTCTATACCTCTCAATTTCACTGGGTTAATGATGAACCGGGTTTAATATCCAATTCACAAGAATTTAGCTGTACTGCGAAAACCCGTTATCGCCAATCAGATCAGTCTTGCACAGTGCGTCGAGATGAAGGTGGTTATGTGGTGATATTTGATGCCCCTCAACGTGCAGTGACACCGGGACAATCTGTCGTTCTGTACCAAGGGGAATTATGCCTTGGTGGCGGTGTTATCGAGCGATCCTGGAATAGTTCGGAGTAATAAATGTTTAGTAAACCGACGCGTGATCAAGTGATTGCTCTGGCAGGTATATTTCAGGCATGCCAGCTGGTGGAAACACTGGCTAAAAATGGTTCTATTCCATCGGATCGTTTTAATGTTTGTATTGAGAGTCTGTTTGAGAAAAATCCGGAAAGTACCGAGGCGGTATTTGGCTCGGTACAACACCTGCAACTGGGTATCGAATCTATGCAGGAGCTGATTACTCTACAGTCCAGAGGAAAACAGTCCGATGCTCTACGGTATGTGGTCGGTGTGGTTCATCTCTCAAAGAAACTGCGTCAAAACAAGACTATGTTGAATCTCATCGGTGAAAGATTGGAGCAGGCCTCTCGGCAGGCAGAGCACTTCTCTACCAGCCATAGCAATGTGATTGCCAACTTAGCTCAGGTTTATCAAGACAGTATTAGCACCTTCCATCATCGTATTCAGGTGAATGGTTATGCTAATTATCTACAGCAGGAAAGTATTGCCCAGCGAATTCGCTGCTTATTGTTTGCAGGTATTCGTGCCGCAACTTTATGGCATCAACTGGGGGGACGGCGGCGTCACCTCATACTCAACCGGAAGGATATTTTGGCCCAGCTGCGAGAACTGAGAGTTAGCCTCTAACCTCTTGGTTTATTTGCCCTTGCTATTTGGATAATTTCCACCTGAAAAATACCCGTAATTACGGTAGAATTTGCGTCTCTATTTTTTCGCTTCTGTTAATGCTACTACCCATTTTTTCAGTGGCTTGATTTTCAACTATTTGAATCATCTTAAATGTCGGATGCACAATGAATCTCTCCAGTTTGACCGCAGTATCACCCATCGATGGCCGTTACGGCAGTAAAACAGCTGATCTTCGTTCAGCTTTTAGTGAATTTGGCCTTATCAAGAATCGTGTGCTGGTGGAGGTCCGCTGGCTGCAGCACCTAGCTGCACATCCTGAATTGACAGAGGTAGGCCCCCTTTCCGCTGAGTCCAATACGGTACTCAACCGTTTGGTGGATAACTTCTCGGAAGTAGATGCTGAGCGTATCAAGGAGATTGAGCGTACAACGAACCACGATGTCAAAGCGGTCGAATACTTTATCAAGGAAAGCATTGTTGAGAATTCAGAGCTGAATGCCATTAAGGAATTTGTGCACTTCGCCTGCACCTCCGAGGATATTAATAATCTGTCCCATGCATTAATGCTGAAGGAAGGTCGAGATCAGGTGTTGTTACCGCAAGCAGAAGAGATTGCCGGTCAAATGGCATCGATGGCGAAAGCCTATGCAGATGTGCCTATGCTCTCACGTACTCACGGACAGACTGCATCCCCCACGACCGTTGGCAAAGAATTTGCCAATGTGTGTTATCGCCTGAATCGGCAAATTGAACAAATTCGTCAGGTGACATTGATGGGTAAAGTTAACGGTGCCGTGGGTAATTATAATGCCCACCTATCCGCATATCCTTCTGTTGATTGGGCAGAAAATGCCGATAGTTTTGTGGCCAGCCTGGGGCTTAGTTTAAACCCCTACACGACTCAAATTGAGCCTCACGATTATATCGCAGAGTTGTTTGATGCCATTGCCCGGTTTAATACTATTTTGATCGACTTCAATCGTGATATTTGGGGTTATATCTCACTGGGTTACTTCAAACAACGCACTATCGCGGGTGAAGTGGGTTCATCCACAATGCCACATAAGGTTAACCCTATTGATTTTGAAAATTCAGAAGGCAATCTCGGTTTAGCTAATGCTGTCTTTGGTCATATGGCACAAAAACTGCCCGTGTCACGGTGGCAGCGCGACCTGACCGATTCCACCGTACTTCGAAATATGGGCGTTGGTTTTGGTTACAGCTTGATCGCCTATCAATCAACACTGAAAGGCATCAGTAAGCTAGAACTTAATGAGCAGCGCCTGGTTGAAGATTTGGACAACACATGGGAAGTCTTGGCCGAGCCCGTACAAACAGTCATGCGCCGTTACAATATTCCTGAGCCTTACGAAAAACTGAAGGCTCTGACTAGGGGGCAAGGCATTACTAAAGAAGCGCTTCTTAATTTTGTGGAAACCTTGGACATCCCCGAAGCTGCCAAAGCGGAGCTTCGTGCGCTGACGCCAGCCAGTTATATCGGCAATGCTGTGGAACAGGCTAAGGCTATTTAATTTTAGGGCCCCTCTATAAATGCACTTTTTTCGCGATAGAGGCGTCGTCTCCGTACTCGAATCCTCATGTATCCCATATACACTGCGGTTCTCCGTGCGGAGCTTCCTCGCTTCAGGCGCCTACTGTTGGTGCTCTCACAAAAAAAATACTATTTTTAGAAGTGCCCTTTATTGTCTCTCGGGGACCTTCATGAGGGCATTCTTGAGTAAAGAGATCGTCATTCAAATAACCTAAAGGCGTTTATCAATGTCAGATACATTTCCTATTCTGGGTGATATTTCAGCCGATAAATTTCTTGCGGAGTACTGGCAGAAAAAACCGCTGCTAATTCGTCATGCCCTTCCCGGCTTTGAATCACCTATAAGCCCTGATGAACTTGCAGGCTTATCTCTGGAAGAAGAGATTGAATCTCGAATCGTGATTGAAGAAGGCAAAGAAGGTCCCTGGCAGGCACTACATGGCCCATTTAATGATGAAACCTTTAGCCAATTACCTGAAACAAAATGGACTCTGCTAATTCAGGGGGCCAACCTGTGGTTGCCTGAAGCAAAGGCGCTACTGGATCATTTCACCTTTATACCACCCTGGCGTCTTGATGATGTGATGATTAGCTATGCACCGGAAGGTGGTAGTGTTGGTCCTCACTATGACTACTACGATGTGTTTTTAATTCAGGGCTTGGGACAACGCCGCTGGCAGGTGGGGCCGGTGTGTGATCAAGACTCCCCCCAACTCGATGGTACTACTCTGCGGATATTGCGTGATTTTGATGCAACGGAAGATTGGGTGCTAAACCCAGGAGATATGTTGTACCTTCCTCCGCAAGTTGCACATTCCGGGGTCGCATTAAATGACTGCATGACCTATTCCATCGGTTTTAGGGCGCCGTCTGCCACTGATATGTTAGATGATCTAACGACGGAGCTACTGTCTCAGGGGAATTCAATTTATTACAGCGATCCCGAGCTGACCCCGGACATGGCGACAGAAAATATCGATCCAGCATTTATTCATCAGGTGAAATCGTTATTGTCTAAAGTACTTGATGATGAAGCCTTACTGGCTGATTGGTTTGCCCGATATATGACAGCACCCAAGTACCCGGGCTTAGTTGATGAGTCAGAAGAAATACGAAGAGCTGAAGTTAATGGTCTTCAGTATGAAAATGGTGAGCCAAAAGCCTAACTTGTTTTTTGGACTAGGGTATTAGAGTTAGACCTAGCCTAGACTTAGAGATCATTTGGCAATTGCCGCTTCTCCACCTGGCCAGCGTGGGTCTGTAACACCAGAGAGAACATGCCCATCACTGCTTATTGCTTGAACACGGCCCATCACACGGGGCGTTATATTTATCTGATGCCCCATTTTCTTGAGCACCATAATGGTGTCTGGGCTAATACCAGCTTCCACTCGTACTTGGTCAGGTAACCACTGATGGTGAATTCTGGGGGCTGCAGTAGCCTCCGCGATATTCATACCAAACTCAAGTTTATTGAGAATATTCTGCAATACAACGGTGATGATTGTGCTTCCCCCGGGGCTTCCGGTGGCCATAATCGGCTTGCCATTCTCGAATACAATCGTCGGTGTCATAGATGACAATGGACGCTTGTTCGGCTCAATAGCATTGGCTTTATCGCCAACTAGTCCATAGGCGTTAGAGACACCGGGTTTGGCAGAAAAGTCATCCATTTCGTTGTTCAGTAGAAATCCGGCACCAGCGACAGATATCCCGCTGCCATAGGAAAAATTCAGCGTATAGGTGTTGCTGACCACATTACCTTGGTTGTCCCATATGGAAAAGTGAGTGGTTTGCGGGCTTTCTGCTGGAAGGGTTAAAGCCGGTTTAATCTCTACTGATCGAGAAGATTTCTGCAACTGAATATTTTCTCGCAACTGTTTTGCATAGGCTTTGTCTGTTAGTGCTACAGCAGGTACAGGGTAGAAGTCAGGATCACCTAAGTATTGGCTGCGATCAGCATAAGCACGGCGCATTGTTTCTATCAACCGATGCAAATACGCAGCACTGTTATGCCCCATTTTGGCCAAGTCCCAACCTTCTAATACATTCAACATCTGAACTAAGTGGATACCCCCGGAAGAAGGCGGTGGCATAGAGACAATGGTGTAACCTTTGTAGGTTCCGGTAATGGGCTGACGTTCAATAACATGGTATTTGGCTAAATCATCATGTGTAATGATTCCCCCACCCCGCTTCATTTCGGCCACTATGAGATCAGCTACTTCTCCCTGGTAAAAGCCGGGAGCGCCTTCCTGAGAAATTCGCTTCAATGTTTTGGTTAAATCCGGCTGCTTCCATATGTCGCCTGACTGTAATGGTGTCCCATCCGTTCCCGAAAAATAACGAGCTGAAGATGGGTTATTTTGTAGTCGAGGTTGAGCTCTAGCGAGTGAATAAGCGAGCGGCTCGCTGATCTGAAACCCTTTTTCTGCCAGAGTGATGGCTGGTGCCATCACCTGCTGAAGGCTCATGGTGCCGTAGCGCGCTAGCACATGGGTAAGACCAGAAACTGTGCCTGGGACACCTGCAGATTGATGGCTGAACCTAGCAAGGGTTTCATCAACGTCTCCCTGGCTGTTAAGAAAAAGCGCTTTATGGGCTGCAGCAGGAGCCATTTCGCGATAGTCGATTGCCAGAGTTTTACCGGTTTCAGCAAGATGGATGAGCATAAAACCGCCACCACCTAGATTACCAGCTTGGGGTAGTGTGACGGCCAGGGCAAACCCGGTGGCTACAGCTGCATCAATGGCGTTGCCACCGGTGGACAGTATGTCTGCCCCTACACGACTTGCGATAGTCTCTTGTGAGACCACCATCCCAGTTTGTGATACGACAGGGTGAAACCGGGCAGATTGGTCAAAAATAGGTGGAGTAGTATCAGCCAGTAACAGTGAGGGTGCCAGCAGAAGGATGAGAAGGGCTGGAATGGTTAGGTGGCGGGTGATACTTTTCAAGTGCTTGCTCCGGCTTGATTTAACAAAAATCTTAACAATCCGATACTGTTTATACAGCCTCACTGGGACTATTATTTAAAATATAGGATTAAGAATAAAGGGTCATTATGATGGAAATAGTTGAATACTTCCCTATTGAGGTTGAGCGAACCAGCTGGGAGGTGTCCAGTGATATCCTGACTGATATTCGACATAAAGTGTTTGTTGAAGAACAGAAAGTACGGGCGGATGATGAGATTGATGAGTATGACCCCCAATCAGTTCACTGGCTCGCTTATGGCCCTAATGATAAGGCCATGGCTACCGGCCGAATGTTACCTGGTGGTCAGATTGGTCGGATGGCGGTCCTCAAGGAATATCGAGAGCGTGGCGTTGGCTCATCGTTAATGCGTAAGATGATTCGTTATGCCGTTCGGGAAGGACTGGATCAAGTGTTCCTGCATGCCCAAATCAAGGCAATTCCATTTTATGAGGGCTTTGGTTTTATTGCTCAGGATGACCCGTTTATGGATGCAGGTATAGCCCATAAATTGATGCTGCTTCAGCTGCATCACTACCGTGATAACTCACCACAGCCAGTATTGCCGGAAATCACCGAGGAAGAACGACAAAGAATTAGTATTGATGGCGCGGAAAATTTTCGTGAACAGGCTGTGATGCTGGTTAACCGGGCGCATAGAGAAATTCGCATTTTTAGTAATCGGCTGGAACCAGAAATGTACAGCAATGGCCAATTCTGT
Source organism: Porticoccus sp. (assembly GCA_011049795.1). Next base: position 4,071 of record DRHD01000121.1, on the reverse strand, counting down.
GATTCGGTGTACGCCTTTGCTACCAGTCATCCCTTGGCCCGGGTGAGAATTCTTGTGAAAGATGTTCCCCATGCCATACAGCACACCAACCAGTTACAGGACTTGTGTCACCGCTTACCGAGCCATATTCAATTGAGGAAGTTCCAATCTCAAGAAGAGTGTCTACACACCGAATTTCTTCTGGTTGATAAGGCGGGGATTCTTTATAAACAGGAACCTGAGCGGTTCGTGGGTTATGTGATTGCACATGCGCCAATGGAAGCCGTTGAGTTGGTACAGGAGTTTGATAATTTTTGGGAACAGGGAGAGTTGGATCCTGAGCTGAGGCGATTACATATCTAATTAACCTGAAAAATTTGGTCTATATTCAGGTATAAACAAAAACGCCGGAGTCATTTATGACTCCGGCGTTTTTATAGTTATTACTGTTGGGTTACTGCAATTTGATTTTACTGCAATTTGGCTTTCTGACGATATGCGTGCAGTAGCGGTTCGGTATAACCACTGGGCTGCTCCTTACCCTTAAATACCAGGTCACAAGCTGCTGCAAAGGCGATACTCTGATCAAAGTTAGGTGCCATATTACGATATATGGGGTCGCCCGAATTTTGGCCATCGACTACCGCAGCCATACGCTTCATGGTTTCCATTACTTGTTCTTCAGTGCAAACACCATGGCGTAACCAGTTGGCTAAATGCTGGCTGGAAATACGCAGTGTCGCGCGGTCTTCCATAAGGCCAACATTGTTGATGTCGGGTACTTTGGAGCAACCAACGCCCTGCTCTACCCAGCGAACAACATAACCAAGGATACCCTGGGCATTATTGTCCAGTTCTCGTTGGATCTCGTCGCTAGAAAGCTCTCTATCGAGGAGAGGGATTGTCAAAATATCATCAACACTGGCAGGTACTCGAGTGGCAAGTTCATCTTGACGAGCAAAGACATCAACCTGCTGATAATGCAGAGCATGTAGCACAGCAGCTGTGGGAGAAGGTACCCAGGCAGTATTTGCTCCGGCCATTGGGTGTCCAATCTTGGCTTCCATCATGTCAGCCATATTTTCAGGTTCAGGCCACATGCCCTTACCAATTTGCGCTTTGTTTTTAAGACCACAAGCAAGACCAACATCAACATTTTGATCTTCGTAAGCAGAAATCCACTTCATGGTTTTTAGCTGACCTTTGGGTGCAAAGGCACCTGCTTCCATACTGGTATGAATTTCATCGCCTGTCCGATCCAGGAACCCTGTGTTAATAAACACCACACGCTCACTGGCGGCACGGATGCACTCTTTCAGGTTGACGGAGGTGCGACGCTCTTCGTCCATAATGCCCACTTTGACCGTGTTGCGCTCAAGGCCGAGTGCATCTTCAACGCGATCAAATAAGTCATTAGTAAATGCGGCTTCTTCAGGGCCGTGCATTTTCGGCTTAACAATATAAACACTGCCCGTTTTGCTGTTGCGGTGGTTGCCGTTACCCTTGAGGTCATGGATGGCTATCAGACTGGTCATCATGGCGTCCATGATGCCTTCGGGCACTTCATTGCCATCAGTGTCTAGAATGGCTGGATTGGTCATCAGATGGCCGACGTTACGAATAAACAGCAGGCTGCGTCCTGGCAAGACAAGAGAGCCACCATTGGCGGCGGTGTATTCGCGATCTGGGTTCATGCGACGGACAATGGTTTTCCCGCCTTTTTTCATGGTTTCTTCTAGGTCACCCTTCATCAGCCCCAGCCAGTTATGGTAGATCAAAGCCTTGTCTTCAGCATCTACTGCTGCGACTGAATCTTCACAGTCCATAATGGTGGTCAATGCCGCTTCCATGAGAATATCTTTGATGCCTGCTGAATCTGAAGCACCAATTTCGGTATTACTGTCTACTTGAATTTCCAGATGTAACCTGTTGCTTTTAATAAGAATTGATGTTGGATTTTCAGTCGAGCCTTGAAAACCTGCAAACTTTGAGGTGTCTGCTAGGCCAACCTTTACATTATTGCTAAGTTGAATCTGAAGATTGCCGTCAACCACAGCGTAGTGAGTAGCATCATGGTGAGACCCCTCTGCCAAGGGTGCAGACTGATCGAGAAGGTTTCTGCCGTATTCAATCGCTTTTGCGCCTCGAACAGGATTGTAGCTGGCCTTTTTCTCTGCACCATCAGTTTCTGGCAGTACATCGGTTCCATAGAGCGCATCATAAAGGCTGCCCCAGCGTGCATTGGCTGCGTTTAGTGCAAACCGTGCATTCATAACGGGCACTACCAGTTGTGGACCCGCTTGAGAGGTGATTTCAGGGTCAACATTGGCCGTAGTGATAGCAAAGTCGCTACCTTCGGGTACCAGATAACCGATTTCCTGTAGAAACGCTTTATATTCGCTTTGGTTAACCGGCTGGCCAGAGCGTTGTTGATGCCAGGCGTCAATTTTCGCCTGTAGGTCATCACGTTTTTCTAATAGATCGCGATTTTTAGGGGCGAAGTCACCGATAATGGATGCAAACGATTGCCAGAATGCGTCCACATCAACGCCTGTTCCGGGAATAATGTCTTGTTTGACCAAGTCATAAATCGAACGAGCGACCTGAAGTCCGCTCACTTGAACACGTTCTGTCATGATGGAGCCTTCTCTTTAAACACGCTTGGAACGTGTAATTAATAAGTGAAAAGTGTGATTGTAGGAAAACTAATAAGGATTTAGCAATTTTATGGGTTTTATGTCCGCTATTTTTTAAGCGAATAAAGGCTATAAAACTGCCTGCTGAGTCTAATCCAGTGTGCTGGCCACATCCGCAATTAAGCGCCTCATCCACTGATGTGCAGGATTGTGTTGCAGTAGCGGGCTCCAGGCCATTTTTAGCTCAATTTCTGGAATATCAAAGGGTGGATCAAGAATAGCCACGTTAGGGTTATCTTTAAGAAGTTCAGCGGCTTTAGTGGGTAAGGTAACCACCAAATCTCGTAATTCAGCCAATCTCATCGCGGCCTGATAATGACGAGTAAAGACGCGAATACGCCGTTGTTTTCCAAGTTTAGCCAGCGCTTCATCAACCCAACCGAGCCGCTGACCGGCACCAGGTTCCATGCCAACCCCAACCCCCATCCCTGTTTTACTGACCCACACATGGCCGGATTCCAAGTAGTTATCGAGTGTAAAGGAATGTCTTATGGGGTTATGTTCACTCAAAAGGCATGAAAAGGTATCTCTCCATATGGTCATTTGATGAAATGACTGTGGCAGAACATCGAACCGGTTTATCACCAAGTCGACGGTGCCCTGCTCCACATCCTGATAGCTGACATCACTCGGTGTCAGTACATCCAGAGTGATATTGGGTGCTTCAGAGCGAAGTCGTCGCATCAGGTGAGGTAATAGTGTTGATTCGGTGTAATCACTGACAGAGATTCGAAATACCCTGTCAGCCTCAGCGGCATTAAATTCGTTACTTGGTTCTACGGCCTTCTCGATAGCTGCGAGGACTTCTCGAACCACCGGCTGCAATTGCTCTGCCCGTTCAGTGGGTGTCATGCCATCGCTGGTGCGCACCAGTATAGGATCGTTGAATAAGTCACGTAAGCGACGCAGACCATTACTCATGGCTGGTTGGCTAATGCCCAACGCTTCAGCTGCTCTGGTTACGTTGCGCTCTTTGAGAAGAACATCAAGATAAACGAGTAAGTTCAGATCGACGTTACGTATGTTCATGTATGTTCATGTATATTCATGCCAGCAATACCGAAAATAATAACTATAGATTAGCTAAATTTTGGGTGCATGGCTAGAATTCGTTTCCGTAATAGAAGATTTTTCTGTTTTCAATCTGGAAGGACTGAACATGTCAAACTATACCAAAGACATCGACGCAGCCGCTGCGCTGTGTAAAACCAACGGTAACGCATGGAATGCGATCAACCCTGAATCTGTCGCCCGTATGCGTGCACAGAATAAATTCAAAACTGGCTTAGACGTTGCTAAATACACGGCTTCGATCATTTGCTTAGCCATCAGGTAAGTCGCTTCAGCGTTACCGAAACCTGCATCGATATCCGCGATGATTGGCACTACGTGAGTC
>DRHD01000120.1 GCA_011049795.1 Porticoccus sp. | reverse complement strand
GATATTGCTGCTCCCGGCGCAGAAAACGTGTTGCCCGTTATCACAAGGTCATCATAGGTCAGTGAGCCAAGCACTAATGGCAACGTACCAATGACGAAATGATTGTTCTCGATATGTAAATTTGGCGTAACCGCTTTTCCAGAACCCGTATCATTCTGTATTGTGGTGACTCGACCAGTAGTGTTACTGTCCTCAAAATTCGCAAACACATTGTTTCTGATGTAGCAGTTTGTTATGACCTTATCTGCCCTGACCGTAATTAACTCCCTGGTTGCATTTGGCGATGCTCTCTGGCAAAGGTTATTATCAAAAATAAAGTTGACCGCTGCCTTTATGCTTACAGCGCCGCTCTTACAATATATTTTGTTGTTGGTAATGATGGTATCGCCAAAGGTTGCTGTACCGGCGTCGAGTGTTTCATTAGCAAAGAACGAGGAACAGTCAGAATCACTTACATTTCCGTCCACCACGGTATATTTGTGGGCGGCACCATCTTCCATCGCGTGCAATATGCAAGCTGTCACGTTGCTGAAATGATTGTTGAAGTAGTGACCCTTTATGGCTCGGGTCTTGATGCCCTCGGGCAGTCCGATAAACGTATTGTCAGAAACTATCGGCTCACCTGATGCTGAAATAAGGCCGGTCATATAGGAAAGGCGCGAATTTCCAGCAGATGCCTCTACCGTGTTGCCAACAACCTTGTGATAAGTTGTACCCTTGGCGTAGATGCACCCCTCAGTAGATCCGGCATCTCTCAGAATATTGTTTGATACGACAACTGACCTTCCCCTTGCTAAAAGCCCTTCATCGCCAAGATCGAGTGTCGAATGACCCGCAGTATCAATAATGACGTTGCTGTCCATGACAACATCACAATCAAGGGTTGCGTCCAGCGATACCGCTAAACCGTGAACCTCTTTTTCGTTGGTATTGCCCGAGGTCGGCCCAGTCACACCTTTGACAAAGTTACCGGAAACAACAACCGAAGACACCCCGGCACTACCACTTATGGCTTGATACCACAACCCACTGACGATCGCCTTATCTAAAGGGGACGGCCTTGACGACAATGTTTGATACGCAATGTTCGTGAACTTATTGTTTGTAACATGAACCGTCCCTATTGGTGAGCTACGCAAGTCAACACCAATCTCAACTGCGTCAAACGCACAGTTATTGACATTAACGCTTCCGGTAGCCGCAGCTACGCTGTTGATGAGTATTCCCATTGCCGACGCAGAGAATGACGCATCAACCACACTTAAACTACTGAAGGCGGTGCCAAAGTAAAATCCATAGCGGCAGTCTTGGAATGTACCGCCTTCCACGCTCACGTTCTTGGCTACCGCACAAGTAAAGAGATCTATATTAGAGTCAACGCCACCGCCCTTAATGGTCGCACCGTAGGCAATAATAGTCACATCGTTTAAGATGTTGGCTGCAGTAGCCAGGTAATAAGTGCCAGGTGGAAAAACAACATTTACGCCATCAACAGACAGCGCATTATCAGATGCTGATTGCATGTCCGTAGTGCCGGGAGTGGTGTTTGTCCCGTATCTCAATACATTACCGGGTTCGTATCCAAAATTGGTTGGTGTTACGCCGGCAGAGGTTTCGCCAGTAGTTACAGGCCACAAAGCAGTACCCACTTCGTCTGCCGTCAATGCAGCGGTAATATTATCAACCGGATAACCTTCCAATGACGAATCAAGAGAATCGGTAATATCGACTTTGTAATTCAGCGTTGCGTCGAGATAAATTGGATCAAGGAGTCCATTGCCATCGGCAACGACAGGATTAGCATGTGGGGTTGTCAGGGCTGAATCTGAATAAGTATTCTGCCTGGTTAGTGTGCCGGCAATATAGAAATTAGCTTTTGCCCCGGAGACAAGTGCTGCATTGGTATCAAAAACAACGACTTGGGGTAATGTGAATAACTGCTCTGACATTAGTTCAGTTTTCTCACGATCATGTAACTACCGATACCAATGTTCGTTAGATTTGCCTCACTTGCTTGTTGAGATGATGCAAAAGCGATCGTGCCAGTAGTGTCTGCTACCAACACGCCTTGAATGCTCAAGTGATCTGAATAGGCCGTGACAGTGATGTCAGAAGCGGTAAAGCCAATCGCTGTCGTAACGCCTGAAACTGGCGAGTCTGTAGCAATGCTGGATGCGCCATTTACACGGCCCCATGCATGCCATCGGGAGCCAGTACCCACTGTGCCGCTGTAATTGACATTCAGGTTAATTCCCTGTGTGGTCGTATCTGTTCCCCAGAAGGTCACAAATAACTCAAACGCATACTTGCCTGTTTCGGGTATGGCATAGGTCAGTTCTGAATCATTAGTAGGAATAATGTCAACCGTATGTGTAGTCAGTGCATCCTTAACTTTCGGTACGCCTAACTGTACAAGTGCCGCCTCGACCGTGGTTGCTGTGAAATTCCCGCCAGCATCTTCAATGCCAACCAAAGACGCGCCGAGGGTATTGTCAGTCGATGCCAGGTCCGTATAAATCTCTGCTAGTGCAGCCTCAACGTCTGTGGCTAGAAAGTTAGTTGCGGTATCTTCAATGCCAATCAGGGACGCACCGAGGGCGTTTGCAGTTGATGCGAAATTAGTGAGAATTTCATCACTGGATGCCAGGTCATCAACCGGATAACCAGTCAATGAAGAATCGAGCGAATCAGTAACATCTACCTTGTAGTTCAGAGTGTCATCAAGATAGATCGGCGCGAACACGCCATTACCATCTGCGACAACCGGATTGTCATGTGCCGTAGTCAGGGCTTTGTCGCTGTATGTGTCCTGTCTTGTGGTCGTTCCGGTAATGTAGAAATTAGCCTTGGCACCGGACATAAG
>DRHD01000119.1 GCA_011049795.1 Porticoccus sp. | reverse complement strand
GGTTTGGGTAAAGTCCACACCACCCGCATTCCCAGTACTCGCCGGCAACAGACGGTAATTCAGAACAGCCTGTGTATCCCCTAATGCGATAACAAATGCTTGTTGATCCGGGTTATGGCTAATCTTCATCCTGATTTGCCCCTGCTTTTTCAATGCACTTGTTGATCAGTCCGCTCTGGCCTGCCACTAATGCCAGCTTTTGTTCACGCCGCAATCGCTTAATCTCCGCTTCCCGCTTTGAAGCACTACTCCGGTCATGGCCCTGTTCGGTATACACCACTTTTTCAGGCTTGCGGCCCTGAAAATACTTAGCACCCTTTTTTGCCCCCTTTTTTGCACCCAGTTTCCCGCCCTCATTACCACCCAGGTGCTCCTGAAAGCGGCGGTCCACATCCGTGGTAATACCCGTATAGAGAGAGCCATCGCTGGCCTGAATCATATAGACGTACCAAGGTGTGGTACTCATGACGCTTCCACCACCTGCGTTAATGCATCACCACAGTGACGGCAAAGGTAGCTGGCTTCACCTCGCAACACTTTGTTATGACGACGAATGCCGATCTGGTGGGTTTTACAATCACAACGATAGCCAAACTGCTGATGCTGTCGAGTGGGAATACCCACAAGATCAAACTTGGCGGTGACACTACTGTCCACGCCGAAGGTATCCATCACTGCCTTCCATTCAGCGCCATGGGGACGAACTCCGCGCAGGCCACCCCGGTTCAGGCCATAGAGACAATCAACTAAATAGTGTGCCACTTCGTGAGGTACTGTTACCGTCAGGTTTTCTTCGTAATACTTAGAAAATATCCAGGGGTTATAGCGAATCTGTCGGTTTTTCGATTTACCGCCTCCTTTACCCCAGAGCCTTCCTTTACCCCCACCCTTACCCCAATCCCAGCCTTTTTCCCTGCCCGTCACCTTATACATTCCCGCCGTACGACCACGGAGGTCAAAGACCACAGGAATAACCGCAAAGTCTTGGTGAAACAATTCAGTACCACGCCGAATGAAGTGCTCGGTCTGCTTAATCACTTCACGCTGCTGGGTTTCGCTAATGGGAATGACATAATCCATCGCAGCATTATATTAATAAAATCGCATTGGAAAATAGCTGTGGTAAAAAAATGCTCTAAAAAAACCACTCTATAAAACAGAGACAAACCATTACCCGCTATAATCGTGGTATGACTCAGCCCATAAAGTACGATCTACACTGCCATACCACCTGCTCCGATGGTGCACTCTCCCCCATAGAGCTGGTTAATCGTGCCGCCGAAATGGGTGTAGATGCGCTAGCTATTACCGACCACGACACCATCAACGCCTACCAGCAGCTTGGCCCGCTGGACCAGCAACCGATTAAAATCATCCCCGGCATCGAGTTTTCTACCCAGTGGCAGAACATCAACATACATATCGTTGGTTTGAATATTCAACTAGAGAACGATGCTTTACAGGAAGGCGTTGCCTTTCAACATCAGGCCAGACAAGAACGTGCCGTACTAATTGCCAAAAAACTTCATCAAATGGGGTTTCAAGGTGCACTGGACGGCGCCACTGCCATTGCCCATAACGATAATGTGGGCCGCCCACACTTTGCCCAGCACCTAGTGAATACCGGTGTGGTCAGCAATATCAAACAAGCCTTTAAGAAGTACCTTGGCGCCGGAAAACCAGGCGACATCAAACAACTGTGGGCCGATCTACCTCAGGTGATTCAGTGGATACGAGACGCTGGCGGCACCGCCGTATTGGCACACCCCACCAAGTACAAACTCACTCGCACCAAATTAAAACGACTGCTGGACGATCTTATTGAAGCAGGAGGTCAGGGCATGGAGGTGGTATCGGGCAAACAGACTCCTTCCGTTACACAGGACTTGGCTAGTCTCTGTCGCGAGAAAAACTTACTGGGTTCCTGCGGCTCAGACTTCCACCAGCCGAACCAACAATGGGCAGAATTGGGCCGATACTCAGAGTACCCGGCAGACTGCCCAGCGGTATGGGAGCATTGGTAGAATTGACCGCAATGACAGTCCCGAAAGCCCCCTAACCGGTGGTATACTTGATCGGTTGAGGGCTGGCTAAATACTGTGAAAAAACTTCCTACCAAAGCTGATTTACGCATCGAACTGCAAAATCAGATTGATGACTACACCCGTCAAGGTGGTGAAATCAATCAGATTCCCCGTGGGCTCAGTGGCCGAGTCAACCCAAACGAAAGCCTTCAAACCCCACTCTTCGATGGGCCAAAAACCAATCGCACCCCTATTCCAGAAGTCGTCGCCGCACTAGACTCACGCCAGAAAAAACCCGGGACGAAAAAGCCAACAGGGAAAAAGCGCCGTGAAAAAGTTATCTATGATGATTTTGGAGAACCACTTCGAAAGGTATGGGTTGAGGAATAGTTACCCTGCGCTAACTAAGCCCTATGTGCCTGGAATCCACCATGAATACTAAACCCGTTCTATTTTTATCCCTATTGTTTTGTCTAGGCCAAGCCAATGCAGACAAGCTGGTGTTATCCGAAATAACCCCACCTTCGAACCTTGAGAATATTCATGTAGTGAAAATTTCCAGTGATATCCATTCAACCGATTTCATTGTCTTCGTGAAACAGCAAGTGCCTCTTCACAAGCATTTGGTACACACAGAAACACTTTATGTACTGGAGGGATCAGGGACTTTTCAATTGGGTGAAGAGAGTTTTGATATTGGGCCGGGGGATTACATTAATGTTCCAGAGGGCACACCCCATGCGGTGACGGTCACCTCATCTATGCCATTGAAAGTACTTTCAGTTCAGGCACCGGAATTTTTAGGTAAGGATAGGGTTAAGGTCAACTAGGCCCATAAAATTAGCCCTATAAAAAAAGGGGTCGCTCTTAAGGCCATCAAGCTCGTGACATAAATTTCCCAGTCACAGTATTCACCTTCACCATTCCCCCTGTCTCCAGATATTCTGGTACTTGTATCTCCAGCCCGGTAGAGAGGGTTGCTGGCTTACTGCGCCCAGCGGCGGTGGCGCCTTTAATGCCAGGTGCAGTATCCACCACCTCCACAATAATGGATTGGGGCAGCTCAATACCCAACAACGCACCATCCATTACCAAGCCTACGATGTCTGCCAACCCTTCAGTAATATATCCAAGTTGGTCTTCAATCTCATCGGCATTCAATCCGTATTGGCTATAGTCTTCTGAATTCATAAACATGTAGGTGTCGCCATCCAGATAGGAATACTGCAACGGTACACGGACACAATCAGCGTCTTTGAGAAGATCATCTCCCTTATAGGATTCATCCAGTTTCTGACGGGTTTTTAGATTGGTAAAACGAATCTTGTACAGGGTGGATGCACCACGAGAAGAAGGGCTTTTCGCCTCTACCTGTTTTACTGAATGAGGTGCGCCGTTTATCTCAACAACCATCCCTTTTTTTAATTCGTTCGCCTTTGGCACGGGCGTTTCCCCTATTTTAAATTAGTGTTGGCAACCACCATCCCCGTGAGGATGACCATGCGCAATTTCTTCTGACGTTGCTTCACGCACGTCAACAATTTCAATATCAAAGGTAACCGTTTTACCCGCCAGTGGATGGTTGGTGTCCAAATCCACATTGAACTTACCCAGCTTAATCACCACAGCCTGGCGAGGGCCAGCCTCTGTCTGAACAGACACCACCATACCGACTTTTGGCTTAACTTTCCCCAGCAAATGCTTGATGGGTACTCGCTGTTCTCTGCCCTCCTCTCGGAGACCAAACCCTTTCTCTGGTGGCAGGGTCACACTAAACACGTCACCCACCTCTTTATCGGTCAGCGCCGCTTCAAGACCGGGAGTAATTCCGCGATGGCCATGCATATAAATATTGGGCTCTCCATCGTGAGAGTGCTCCATTTCCACACCGGATTCATCTCGTAGACGGTAGTGGAATTTCACCACTGAGTTATGTTCTATTTTCATCGATACTCTTTAAAAACTTATGTTAATAACTAATGGTCGTCATGAACTACGCCTGCTTTATACAGTGATAATTACTCGCAGTGCATCCAATTTCAACTGAGCACTCTGTAAATGATGGGTCAATAACTCAGTGTTTGATTTCAGGTGTTCTATTTCATCTTGGCGGATATTTGGATTCACTTCTGCCAATGCGGTGAGGCGACTAAGTTCGACCTGTTGCTCATGAGTCATTTGTGTCATGGCGGCTGAAATAATCTCTTCCTGCTGTGCCCCTGAGATCTTGTCAGTTTGCGCAATCATCTGGGTTATTTCAGGCCGGGCATGGCGCACTATATCGACGCCAGTGCGCCCTTTGACAGATTTTGCCAAACTGCTGAGCCGCTCAAAAGTTAGCACCTTACTCAGGTTGTTATTCTTGATGTCGACCACAATACGTACCATTGGCTGATGCAGGTAACGGTGCAATTGCAGGTGCTTTGGGGCCGGGCAGTGCACTGTGTAGATCGTTTCCAAGAGCAATGTTCCGGGCTTCAACGGTGGCAGTTTGATGGTACAAAGCGCGGTATTGCCAAAATCACCTTCCAGCACCATATCAATGGCACCACTGACCATGGGGTGCTCCCATGTCAGGAACTGCATATCTTCGCGACTGAGCGCCTTGGTTCTGTGATAAGTGCCTGTCATGCCATCACTGGGCAAGCCCGGAAAGCTGTCACAAACCATATGGTCACCAGGGTGCAACACAATACTGTCAGCACTGTGAAATTCTTGCTCAACTCCAAACTGATCAAACAGACGATCCATATATTCCGCCAATTCCCTCATCTGTGTTGCAGCTAATAGCGCATCAACTATGTCATCTGCCCGACGAGTATTACAGGAATTCAGTTCAAGTAGGCGGTCTCGGCCTTCATGTAACTTTTTAAGCGTATTCTCTGTGGCCAGATGTGTTTGTCCAATCAGTAGCTCCATCTCATCCTCACAACCCGCCGTTAGGCAGTGGCGCAAGGATTCTTCAAACTGTTGATACATTGCCTGCCCAATAGGACAGACTCGCTCAAAAGCATTGAGCCCATGGTGATACCAGTTCAACAGAACTTCCTGTGCATTCTGCTTTCCTTCACTCGAAGGATCGGCAGCATAGTACGGCACATGAATTTGTACATCATGGCGCTGGCCAATACGGTCCAACCGGCCAATCCGCTGCTCCAGCAAATCTGGATTTAAGGGTAAATCAAACAGTACGAGATGGCGGGCAAACTGGAAGTTGCGTCCTTCACTGCCAATTTCAGAACAGACCAATACCTGAGCACGCTCATCTTCATCCGCAAAATAAGCCGCAGCACGGTCTCGCGCCACTAACCCCAACCCTTCGTGGAATACAGCAGATTGAACACCTTTACGCAGCCGCAAATACTCTTCCAGAGTTTGAGCCGTACTGGCACGAGCACAAATCACCAGTACCTTTTCATCGCGATTTTCTGCCAACCACTCTACCAACCAGGCCACTCTGGGATCGGAGATCGTCCACAGCTCATCCCCCAACACTGAGTGAGAGAGCAATAATTCAGGATGCAGTAATTCTTCTAACGTAGCGCTGGAGCTGGCTTCAACAAACTGCGCCGGCGCTTCCAATGGGTGGGCGTTAAGGTGCCGCTCACGGAAACCTTCCACTGTTTCTCGGGTATTACGGAACAGCACTCGGCCTGTACCATGACGGTCAAGCAGGCTGTCGATAGCATCATCGATGCCCTGCTGAACTCCTTTCTGGCCAATTCCCTGCTGATCACTCCCTGTTTCAGGGCTTGATGTTAGCTCTGTTGCTGTTTTATCACCCAGATATTCTGTCAGCTGTTTTTTCAGCTCAGGATTATCTTGTAGCTGCACGGTCACATCATCCGCCAATAATTGTTGAACCAGATCACTTACCGGGCGGTAGCACGCTTCTTCTTCACTGAATTTCTGCAAGTCGAAATAGCGGTCTGGATCCAGTAATCGCAACCGGGCAAAATGACCTTCAACACCCAGCTGTTCAGGCGTTGCCGTGAGCAACAGCAACCCAGGGATTTTCTGAGCCAAGGCTTCAATACACGCATATTCAGGGCTAACCTTCTGTTCACTCCAGGTTAGGTGGTGCGCCTCATCGACAATCATTAAATCCCACTGAGCTTCCAGGGCTTGTATATGACGCCCAACATGCTCTGTCAAAAATGACAGGCTGCACAATACCAATTGAGAGGTTTCAAATGGGTTGTCTATTTCCAAAGACTGATCTTCAACAAGCTCATCCCTGAGGTCATCCGTAGGATCATCCAAGCCAAATAAATCATCATCCGTATCGACCTCTTCCAGAGCCAGACAGCGCGCCTCATCCAAAATGGTAAACCGCAGATTAAACCGGCGCAGCATTTCTACCAGCCATTGATGCACCAAGCTATCGGGTACCACAATTAATGCACGGCTGGCGCGTCCACTAATCAGCTGCTGATGTAACACCAACCCTGCCTCAATGGTTTTACCCAGCCCCACTTCATCGGCCAATAACACCCGGGGTGCATGGCGTTGTCCTACCTGATTGGCAATGTACAGCTGATGAGGTAATAGTTGCACCCGACCACCGAGCAACCCAAATGCATCGGATTGCTGATGGCTATGACGATGTTCCAGTGTTGCCACCCGGAGTTCAAAGCTGCTGCTTTTCTCAATCTGGCCAGCAAACATGCGGTCCTGGGGTTTGCTAAACCGAACAAAGCTATCGAGGTCTAGCTCTTCCAGCTCTACAGCATCACCGTTGTCATTCTCACCGATATACAGGATGCAACCGGCTCTCTCCTGGAGTTCTGTTACCTTGAGCTGCTCGCCATCCGCACTGGTGATACACTCACCCACCGGATATTCCACTCGACTTAGTGGTGCACTGCCCGCTGCATAGGTACGCTGTTCACTGGCGGCGGGAAAACTCAGGGTCACCCGCCGATTGGCGTATTCCACCACAATACCCAGGCCAAGCTCCGGCTCTGTATTACTAATCCAACGCTGGCCGGGAATGAATTCAGGTGCTGCCAATTGATGCTCTCCAAGATGCTTAAAAACGGGGCGTATTTTAGGGAGTTCACAGGGGATAAACTACCCAAAGTTAGCATTGTCAGGATAACCACAGCTTATGACCACCAAAAGCCATACCTCTATCTGGGCCTGCCCTGTCTGTCAGCTGCCGCTGCTTTCCCCACAGGAACAAACCGGGCAATCATCGGCGGCAAAAGAATGGCGCTGTGAGAATAATCATAGCTTCGATAGAGCAAAAGAGGGTTATACCAATCTACTGTTAGCCCATCAAAAAAATTCATCTGACCCCGGCGACACCAAAACAATGGTCACCAGTCGACGGGCTTTTTTGTCCGCAGGCCATTATCAACCCCTAGCGGATAAGCTCACCAGCGTACTGAGCCAACATCTCGACTCCGGGGCCTGTGCACTGGATAGTGGCTGTGGTGAAGGTTATTACCTGCAACAACTGTTTGAGCAACGGAGTGATCTTCTGTTATTTGGTATTGATATTTCCCGCGATGCCACAAAACTTGCCAGCCGCCAGCTCAAAGAGAGTAGCTTTGCCGTGGCTAGCAGTTTCAATCTTCCCGTTTTACCCACCTCCGTGGATGTACTACTACGGGTATTTGCCCCAGGCGATAACGAGGAAGTGAGACGTGTTCTAAGACCTGAAGGGGTTCTAGTGGTTGTCTCACCGGGACCACGGCATTTGTTTTCACTGAAGGGCTTACTTTATAAAGAAGCTCAAGAACATACACCACCCGATCAACCAAAAGGTTTTGATCTCCTCGACGAACAACAGGTGAGCTACCAACTGGAGATTCAGGGCAATAGTGCCGTCAAGCAGCTGCTATCAATGACGCCTTTTTATTGGAAGGGTGATCGTGCAGCCAAAGCCAAGCTCCATGAAGCGGAAAGCCTGAGCACGGAAGTAGATTTTGTGATCAGAGTTTATACCCCTATTAAACAACCCCCTAAACAAGCGCCGAAACAAACCCCGGTTAACCATGACGTATGGGGTCAAGCAAAAATAAAGCAGTAACAATATGTTACCCGTGGAGCCTACGGCCTACGATTACTTTTATCTACGAAGTAGCCTCTATATACTGGCGTCCAACAATAAAAGACTCGCCACAAAAAGACTCTCCATACCAAATTTTAAGGATACAGGATGAATACAATAGGTATTAGTCAGCGGCCATTATCACTAAAATTTCTGGCGACCTATTTAGTCCAAACACTGGTTCTATGTTCAGTCTTCCTCACAACACCCTCAATGGCAGACCTACCCCAGAACGGTCTCAAACTTGAGCATAATGACACCACGTGGTTAACGATAGGCAGTGGGCTTCGGTTGCAAATGGCAACACGAAATAGTGATACCGACGACGGCTCTGAGTTTTCCATTAACAGCTATCGCTTCTATATCTCAGGCCAGCTCCACAAATACTTCAAATTTAATATCAATACCGAGAAGTATGAAGGCGACTCCATGATGACGATTGATGCCCTCCTTCGCTTCGAATTCAATCCCGCAGTTAATCTCTGGGTAGGTCGAACCCTTGTGCCCTCTGATCGGCCAGGCCTAAACGGCCCCTATACAGGCATGAGCTGGAATCAATACCGCCAGCCCTTGTTTTCCGCAGATTATGATGGCCCCGCCGGGCAGCTAGGGCGTAGCGAAGGTGCTGTGCTGTGGGGCACCTCAGGGAAATTTCAGTATTTACTCGGGGCGTTTGAAGGGCTAGAGGATGACTATGGTAATGATTCAGATCATCTACTCTTTGCCGGGCGACTGGCCTATAGCTTTCTGAATGTAGAGTCCAACCCAGGTTACTACACCAGCGCCACCTATTATGGCACCCAGGGGAATATTTTAACGGCCGCCGTGACATTGCAATCTCAGTCTGACGGCACAGGCAGCAAAGCTGAATCCGGTGATTTTTTTGGCTATGCCTTTGACGTCTTTTCTGAAACAGTGCTGTCAAATAACGGGGTGGTGACCTTTGAGAGCGGATACAAAGAAATTGAGGCAGGTTTCACACCAGTATCACCACCCCCGCCCAGCGACCATGATTGCTTTTGTCTGTTTGATGGTGATACTCACTACGCAACGGCAGGCTACCTATTTCCCGGTGCCATTGGACCAGGAAAGGTTCAACCCTACGTTCGTTACACAAAAAATAACCCCAACGATGCGACGAGCAGCGATACTACAGAATGGGGTATGAATTATGTGATTTCGGGTAACAAGGCCAGTGTAAACTTAAATTATACCAGCGGTGATGCCAACGCCAGTGGTTATGCCGGTAAAGATACCGACACAGTTACCCTGGGTCTTATGCTGCAGTTTTATTAGTGCTGATGCCCGCCTACACCATGAGCATGTCCATGGCTTAGTTCTTCTGATGTGGCTTTGCGTACATCGATAATTTCAATATCAAATGTCAGTGTTTTTCCCGCCAACGGGTGATTCGTGTCGATATCCACATTGAACTTACCCACTTTGAGAAGCTTAACTGGGCGAACACCCTCTTTCGTTTGAATGGAAACCGTCATACCTGGTTCCAGCTTACCTTCAGTCAGCACATGCTTGGAGGGCACTCTAATATCACTTTTTTCGCGGAGAATCCCATAGGCAAGCTCTGGAGGCAGAGTAATACTGTAGGTATCTCCTGGCTCCTTACTGACCATTGATAGTTCCAGACTGGGAATCATCTGCATATTACTGTGCATGAAAACCGCCGGGTCGTTACCTTTGGTACTTTCCAGTTCCTCGCCGTGCTCGTCGCACATTTGGTAGTGAAAGGTAACCACGCTATTTTTTTCGATTTTCATTGCTGATCAAATCCTAGTCGGGAAAAAGGCGAATTATGGTATGCCAGCTTTACGCTGGCAAGACCTGATAGAAACCATTGGAGGTGGTGACCCTCAGGGGCATATCAAATAGCAGTGACATCCATTGATCGGTGAGTAATTCTTCCTTGTGGCCATCAGCCACTACACATCCTCCATCCATAAATACCACCCGCTGAATTTCAGGGGGAATTTCGTGAATATGATGGGTTGCCAGCAAAATGGTTTTTCCCTGCTGTAACAACTGGCGAATCGTGCCCAGGTAGTGATAGGTCGCATTCAAGTCGAGGCCACTGGTGGGCTCGTCGAGAATCAAGTGATCTGGATTGTGAATCAGTGCTCGTCCCAACAGACAACGGCGCTGCTGGCCGGTAGACATCTGGCGGTAGCGACGATTAGCCAGATCCTCGATACCCAGATCCTCAAGAACCTCTCGCCCACGGACCAGCTGTGGCTCGGTGACATCCTGGTAGTGAAATAACCCAATAGAGTTGTGAAGCCCCGAAACCACTACGCCCAAACCACTGACCTCAGGAACAAACCCCTGTTGTAAATCAGCGGATACCAGCCCTATTTTTTCCCGCAGCTCCCAGAGTATTGGACGATCCTGACCCAGTATTCTCACATAAGAATCATCCTGCACCACCGGATACAGTTCGCGGGACAACAACTTCAGCAGGGTGCTTTTACCCGCACCGTTAGGACCAATAATAGCGGTACTTTGCCCCTGCTCTACCGAGAGAGAAAATCCATCAAATACTTTTTTAGTCTCGCGATAAACAGTCGCATTGTGAATATCAAGAAGCCTAATATGAGGCTGGGTAGAAAACTTGGTACCTTGCATTCTTTAGTCTCAGGAAATAGTCCCAGTAAGTAGCCCCATTAAGCAGTCCCGATAAGCAGCCCCAGTAGGCACCCCTTAATACTTTACTTCTTTATTTCACTTCTTCACCCATGGCCTGCTTATCCGCATGATAAGAGGATCGCACCAATGGCCCGGAAGCCACCTGAGTAAATCCGATACTGTGACCGTACTCAGCATACTCGGCAAATTCATCGGGGTGCACAAAACGATCTACCGACAGATGGTTTTTGGAGGGCTGAAGATATTGCCCTACCGTAATCATATCCACATCGTGCTCACGGAGGTCATCAAGGGTTCGCAGTAGCTCATCTTTGGTTTCACCCAGTCCCACCATCAAACCAGACTTGGTCGGCACATTAGGGTTGCGGCGCTTGTACTCCTGCAACAATGTGAGTGACCACTGGTAATTGGCACCAGGGCGGGCCTCACGATACAAACGAGGAATGGTTTCCATATTGTGGTTAAACACATCAGGAGGTGTTTCAGTAAGAATATTCAGTGCGGGTTCCATGCGACCACGAAAATCTGGCACCAGAACTTCGACTTGTAGATTGGGGCTGAGAAGCTTGGATTCACGGATACAATCAGCAAAGTGCTGAGCACCGCCATCACGCAGATCATCACGATCCACTGAAGTGATCACAACATAACGCAACTGCATTTCGTGAATAGCCTGCGCCAAGCTTTTGGGCTCGCCTGAATTCAATGGGTTTGGCTTTCCATGACCGACGTCGCAGAAGGGGCAACGACGGGTACAAATTTCACCCATGATCATAAAAGTCGCGGTGCCGTGACTAAAACACTCACTGAGATTGGGGCAAGCCGCTTCTTCACAGACGGTAGACAACTTATTCCTACGCAGAATATCTTTGATTTCCTGAACTTTCGGTGAGGATGAGATACGAATTCTCATCCAATCAGGCTTGCGCTGAATCTCCTTCGTTGGAATCACTTTTACCGGGATGCGCTCCACCTTGTCGGCACTACGCAGTTTCTCACCCTGCTTGATACGGCGAGTCCGCTTGGGAGGAGTGGTATTGAAGTCTGTCATGTATTTGTATCTGCTATGTAGCGAGGTCTATGTAG
>DRHD01000118.1 GCA_011049795.1 Porticoccus sp. | reverse complement strand
TCTTATAGCTTCTACATATCTTTCACCCAAAAGGTACATGGCGGGTAATTCTTTATCTTGTATCCCTGCTGTGACTTTTTCAATGGCCTCTTGGGTAGCCGTTGCTAACACAACTTTAGCTTCTGCATCGCGGCGTGAGGCTTCCAGACGACCATCGGCTTCAAGGATGGCGGCTGTTTTTTCACCATCAGCACGAGTCACTGTTGCGCGACGCCCACGCTCTGCTGCTGCCTGCTCTTCCATCGCAGATTGCATGGTACCAGAGGGGTTAATATCCTGAATTTCTACGGTTTTCAGGGTAATACCCCAATCAGCAATATCATCAGAAATGGCGGTTTTCAGTTTTGCCTTAATTTGATCTCTTGATGATAGGGCATCATCCAGCTTCATCTCGCCCACTATGGAGCGTAATGCGGTCTGTACTAATGTACGAATAGCCAGCTCATAATCCTCAACGCCATACACCGCTTTTTCTGGTGATACGATGTTGATATAGGCCACCGCGTTGGCAATAATCACCACGTTATCAAGAGTAATAACTTCCTGGGACGGAATATCGAGGACAATATCTTTAGTGGTGACTTTGTAGGCCACAGAATCCACATAGGGAATAATGATATTGAGTCCTGGTGGTAGAGTTTTATGAAATTTACCCAAACGCTGAACCACTTGTTTACTACCTTGAGGAACAAGACGAACACCCAAGCCAATAGTAACAACTACCAATACTAGTATTGCAAAAACAACCACTGTGCCTTCCATTTTCAATAACTCCTGTTGATTAACTTATGATATCAATGACATTCAAACTGATTAAAAACCTAGTCGAGTTTGACGACAATGAGTGTGTTACCAGAGAACTCTTTAATAAAGACCCGATCACCCACAGATACATCCTGTTGACAGATAAACTCCCACTCATCTGACCCTAGCACTGGTGTCGTGAATCGAACGGTACCACGCCTCTCAGCTACAGGGACTTTAATCACCTGCCCCGCTTCTCCAATAGCTGAATCACGAGCTATACCAGCACTGGTCTTATCAACCATTTTTGGCTTAAGAAATTTAAACCAAAACAAAGCAAAGCCACAGGAAGCAGCCAGCCATATCAACAACTGTACAGCTAACGCCATATCGGGGAACAACCAAAGCACGATACCCACAACAATGGCACCTAGGCCAAACCAGAAGATGGTAAAACTCGGCAGAAAGATCTCAACGATGACTAGGGCAATACCCAGCACTAACCAATGCCAGTAGGCAAACTCCAATTCCATCAATGTTCTCCTTTAGATTTATCTGTACCTTTTCGTGGCATCAGCTTAAGAATATGTAGTATCAGCGGTAGCATTAAAAACAGCCCTGCTATGAGTAATAAAACCCCATTCAAACTGCCAGTATCTAAATATTCAATAAAACCTGCAGCGGCTATTATCGCCCCTAGAAGATCCAGCACAAGAAGTAATATCGGCCACTTTCTTTTCTGTTTGTTCATTCGATGACTATAAGCTTTTTTATCCTTGGCCTCTAAACCCAGACATGGATAAGAGATACTCTATTACATAGACGGTAATTGATGAAAGTGACTCTCAAACACTGCCCCTCAAACAGTGACCAAGGTAATCAAAGTTTATCACTATATAGCTGGAAGAAGGACAGAGATAAATCCTTGATCTTAAATTAGCAATCTAATCGGTTAGTGTTTCACTGACAACCAACTTAAGAGAATTATCCTCACTTTCAGGATTGATCAGTTTTGTAAATTCAAGCGCTGCCATGGGTTTATGGAAATAGTATCCTTGAAAATAGTCACAACCCATTTCCTTTAATACGTGATACTGTTTTTCAGTTTCAACCCCTTCGGCAATAACTTTGAGTGACAGAATTTCGCAGAGTTTTATCACCGCCTCAACGATTGAGTGAGACTCACCATCAGTATCAAGATTACTAATGAACTCTCTATCAAGTTTGACAAACTGAACCGGTAACTTTTGTAACATAGCCAGAGAGGAATACCCCGTACCGAAGTCATCCAAGGCAACTCGTATACCGTAGTCAATGAGTTCCATGAGCTGACCGCGAACTTTATCTAAATCATGAATCACGCTCTCCTCAGTAATCTCAAAGACTAACTGATGAGGATTGACCCCATGTTTTTCAATGATTTTTTTAACGTCTTCAGAAAACTTGTCATTGTGAAATTGCCTTGGACTGATATTGACAAATATCGACATATCATCAGTCCACAGCCCTTTCTCACGCCAGTTGACAATATTTTCACAGACCGTTTCAAATACCCATAAACCCACTTCATTCATCATTGGCAGAGTGGCCATAAAATCGATAAATTCACCCGCAGGAACAATGCGCTGAGATGGGCGTCTCCAGCGCAATAAAGACTCTGCAAAGATCATTTTTCCTGAAGGGTCGAGTATAGGCTGGTAGTGGAGATCAAATTCTTTGTTTTCCACACCCAGGCGTAATTCATGAATCAACTTGACTCGATACTCGGCTTCCACCGTCATCGATTCATCATAGAAACTGAATCCTTTACGACCACCATCCTTCACCCGATACATGGCTAAGTCGGCCTGTTTCAGGATATCGTGCGATGAATACCTATCATTGTTAAAAATAACAATGCCACCACTGAGTTCAACCTCATATTCAAGGCCTTCATGCTTGCCCACTTCTTTGCCCATTTCCATGATTTTATCAGCAATGGCAAGAGCCTTGGTCCGCGCATTAGCTTCTTTCTTCCCCAAATCCTCAATCAATACAACAAATTCATCACCACCAAACCGGGCCACGACATCCTGATTACGTACTGCCTTTCGAAGGGTATGCGCAAAGAACTGCAATACTAAATCACCCACATGGTGACCCTGGGTATCGTTAATGTCTTTAAAATGATCCAGATCGAGGAATAGTACAGCGGCATACTGTTTAGTACGGTGGGAACGAGATATTGCCCGCTCTAATTCATCCATCATACGGCGGCGATTTGGCAGTGAGGTTAGATTGTCGTAGGTGGCTTGCCGCTGTATGGTGTCCTTGGCTTTCACCTGCGATGTAATATCCTCCACAAACGATGCAACCCCAATCAACCTGCCGTCTTTTAATAGCGGTGTGTTGTGCCACTCAGAGATCAATATATCTCCATCTTTATGTTTAACCTCGTGTACGCTGTGATCGCCCTCTTTTTTCCGCTGAAATAGAGCGGACCACATTTGCTTGGATTGATCCCGAGAGGACTCCGCCACAAAGTAATCTGCATGCTTACCCAAGGCCTCTGACCTCAAATAACCAAATAAGCTTTCAGCGCTGGGATTCCAATCAATGACACAGTTATCCCGGCCCCATTGAATCGCAGCTAAAGGTGCATTCAGCCAATGCTGTTCAAACAGGTAGCTTACTTCAGACTGTTTTTTTGCCGCCTGCTCAGCCTCAATTCTCAGTGACACATTTTTCTCGAGAAGACCGTGAAACTGAATAAGAACCAAATACAGGGTGGCCAGATAAATAAGAGTAAATGCTACGAAATAAGCACTGGCATTTTGATCCGCTAAATAAACCTGAATGGTGCAGGGTAGCAGTACCATTCCCACCTTAATCAACGCAGCCTTGATGTTATAACTGAATAGCATGCCGCTACTGGCAGCGGCACCAATGAGAATAGAAAGATAGAGCCACTGATCAGAACCGTGATGGTAAAACTGAAGTCCACTGGCCAAGATCCAAATCAAACCCGTTGCTATGGCAAGAACTACGGTCAGATTGTTAATGTCCTCAACCAGCTTAATGGTCATGCCTACCACATTAAGAGACTCTGACAACCGTCGAATCAACCACCATCCTATAATGAAGACGCTGACTGCATATGCACTCCAGGCAATCATGTGCCAAGTCGAAAACACCTGCTGCCAGGCATAGGCCAGAATCAGACAGAAACCCGCAGTTACTCCCAAACATAGCGGTAGGCGATTCAGCATCAGCCCAGCCATATCAAAGCTTGTAGATTCGCTAATATGGTCTGCTGTACGTTCCATAGTCATCTTCCTGATAAACAGTTCAGAGAGCAGGCTGAACATTCTAAAAAAAACCAACTTCAGCGGAGATAACACGGTCCAATACCCCGACCAATGGACAAAATAATCCGCCTAAATACACTTTTTTGTGAACTGCATCACAAACAAACTGCTACCAAAGTCGATTCTTCGCCAAACATTAGGGTCATAGAGACATATTTACAAGCCAAAGTGAAAGTCTATCGCCATAACAATGGCATCTTCTGGCCCGGAAGATGTCTGGTAGTAATTTCGACGTAAACAAATTTCCACAAAACCAACTTCCTGATAAAGATGAATAGCCGAGTGATTAGAAGCCCTCACTTCAAGAAAAAATCGCTCGGCTTGCTCAGAGACAATGGTCATCAAATGATCGAGTAGCTGACGTCCATACCCTTTCCCTTGGTCACTAGGGTGAATCGCTATATTCAGGATTTCTGCTTCCCCAGCTACAATGGTATAAACCGCGTAACCAATGATTTCGGCCTCTAGGGTCAATACCAAGCAATGATGTTTAGAAACGCTCTCTAGAAACTGGCTTTCACGCCAGGGG
>DRHD01000117.1 GCA_011049795.1 Porticoccus sp. | reverse complement strand
CATCATGAAAACGATTGATGTGAATCTTACTGGCGCTATTGCCACCTCCGAAGCGGCTATCGAGTTATTTCGTCAACAGGGTTATGGACAACTAGTGGGGCTCTCCTCCTTTGCGGCATTACGAGGCATGAAGGGACAAAGTGCCTATTGTGCATCCAAGGCTGGTTTCTCTAAGTACCTTGAATCGATAGCAATCGATACTATCAACGAAGCTATTACTGTCACTGATTTGGCACCGGGGTTTATTGATACCGAATTAAACCGCGCTATCGAAAAACGCCCCTTTTTAGTCAGTGCGGAAAAAGGTACAAAAGTTATGGTCGACTTAATCGAGAAAAAAGTTGAATTCAGTTTTGTTCCTCCCTGGCGCTGGTGGTTGATGGCGGCAATGGTAAAACGCTTTTCAAGAAAACAATTGAGCAATCTCTAGTGGAATCGGTAAAGGCAGCATATATCCTTTAGAACAATACCAGATGAAGATTAAACTAAAGGTGGGAGGCTAATGAAAAGAATGTTTTTACCGTTTGTATTTATCACATGCTGGAGCATGAAGTACCCTCAGGTTCGTTGACACCCTCGTTATTGATGGGGAAAGATTTTGTCAGTCAATTGCCCGGTAGTTCAGAAATCGTCGTGTCATAAAAATACCGCTATTTGAATACATCTACGAGAATACAACTATGAGTAATACAGCCATAAGTGAACCAAGAGAGCAGGGGACCATACACACTCGCCGTGAAGGCCGTGTTGCAATTGCGGAGTTTGATAATCCCGATGGCGGTTTTTTTACCAGCCATATGGTGCAGGAACTTGATCGTTTAACACTTGAGTGGGAAAACGATAAGTCGATTCGCGCCATTATCATTACCGGAAAAAATGCGGGTACGTTCATCACACATTATTCACCTTATGAACTTTCTGCCACATCGTCTCAAGTAAAAAACTGTAAAACCTCCGCAGAAGTTAAGCGTATGCGTAAACTAACCCGCGTGATTACCCGCTTTACCCATTGGCTGGCGAAATGCCCACCCCTCTATCGCATACTGGATGTGGCTGCCCGTGGCAGTTCCATTGATGCCTTATTGGCGGTCAATCAGTTTCATCGCATGCTGACCCGATGGCAGTCTATGGATAAAGTAATAATTGCAGCGATTAACGGCCACTCCATGGGGGGCGGTTGTGAGATTGCGCTGGCCTGTGATTTTAGATTAATGGCTCGTGGTGATTATTCGCTGGGTTTACCGGAAGCGATTGCAGGTATTATGCCCGGTGCTGGAGGTAGTCAACGCATGGCGCGCCTTATTGGTGCTAACAAAGCGATTGAATATATTCTTACCGGGCGATTTTTTAATGCTGACGAAGCCGAACAGGCTGGGCTGATTAGCCGCGCAGTGGATGAAAATACGTTGATGGAAGAGGCGCTTGGATTGGCACAGCAATTAGCCGGGCAGGCTCCGTTGTCGGTGGCGGCGGTTAAACGCAGTATTCATCAAGGGATTGAAAAACCGATGCGACAAGCGCTGGAGTTAGAGAGTTTACACTTCCTCGATACCTGTGTCAGCGTCGATGCGGCACAGGCGGGTGATTATTATTTAAAAAAATATCACGATGGTCAAACCGCCAGTGAAATATTTTCTGAATTGAGAAAAGGTACAGAGATTGAGTATGAAGGCAACTGACGATAGAACGGCGGGCATCAATGCCGAGTAAAAATCTCAGTATTAAACATTAGGAGTCGAATATGAAAATAAACAATGTGTTAGTGATAGGTGCCGGTGTTATGGGGCAGCAGGTTGGTCTGTATTATTCGATGTACGGTTTCAATGTCACCATGTTTGATATCAGTGAAGAGGCATTGTCGGCTTGTAAAATTCAACAGCAAAAATATCTGCCGTCGCTGCAGGCATCTCGGCCTCATTTGACCGATGAAGATATGGAATTGGGCTTGAGTCGAATAAGCTATAGCTCGGACTTGGAACAGTGCGCAGGCAGTATTGATTTGGTGACAGAGTCAGCCCCTGAAGTGTTGGAAATTAAATTGCAAGTCTATGCTGATCTAAATCGTTTTTGCCCTGAGCATACTATTTTTACCACCAATACATCGACAATGATGCCGAGCCAAATTGCAGAAAAAACGGGTCGTCCAGAGCGTTTCCTTGCCTTACATTACGGCAACACCGTTTGGGATTGCTATATTGGGGAGGTTATGGGGCATCCGGGTACTGATAAAGATATTTTTGAAACTGTGTGTAACTTTGTTGAAACAAGCGGTTTAGTACCGATTCGTCTTGAGCAGGAGCAGCCAGGTTATATTATTAACTCCTTATTGATCCCTTGGTTGCTATCTGGCTTGTCATTGGTAGTCAATGGTATATCCACGCCGGAGGACGTTGATAAAACTTGGATGCTGTCTACACATATGGACCAAGGCCCCTTAGGCGTTATGGACCAAGTCGGTTTCGAGGTGGCCTGTAATATTTATCGTATGATGCTTTCTGCTGAGCCTGGTAATGAACAACACAAAAAGAACCTGGATTATTTACAAACAAATTTTCTTGATAAAGGCCACACCGGTCGTTTAAGTGGGCAGGGATTCTATAGTTATCCCAATCCGGAATTCGAACGGCCTGACTTTTTGGGCAAATGAGGCAGGGAGTATTCCTCTTGTCTTCAGAGCTTTATCATTTCATTAGATTTGCTTCAGGACTCAAGTCAGCAATGATTATGGATTTCATCAAATAATTAACTCGGCGTTTAAACTGTGTTACGGACTTTTCTAAGCTGTTGATAAATGTGTGATTTTCAAACTTGGTACGACTCTCGCTGTATAACTGCTAAGCAGGGCAGTAAGTAAAGTAACGCTCGACGAGGGCTGTACCATGATCCAGCAGTTAACCGTCTCCCATTACCACAGCAGCAGTCCATCAGACTGGACAGGTGGCTGAGTTTGGTTCAAGCAGTTATGAAATAGATCACCGTATCGCCAAAGTAGTTGTCTGTGCGATCTATATCCTGTTGGGTACCGCTAGTATTGAAACTGGCAATGCTTATATTGCTTTGATGCCTGGTACGGTGGTTTGGTTCTTTGGCGTCAATACCATAGTCTATATGTTAGATAGTATTCTTGGTCATCAGCATTGCCATCGAAAAGTTTAAGCTGTATCGACAAGGTGGTGTTTTTTAAATATTCCTCTGCAATGAAACCTCGTTCCTGCATTAGTCGTAATGAGGTGCGAAGTACTAGCGCATAACATGTTCCCACTTGTTTGGTCATGTATTTATGGAGCTTTATCAACCTTGGGATGCTGGAGGTTTTCCGCAGATGTCTGTCCTCAATTGAGCACTAAATGTCCGAATTCAGCATTCTAATGTTTCCGCAGCCCCCCTATTGTGGCAGTTAATATGAACGCAATGTTCTTATACAAACTATTGGGGCTTTAGTATGACAGCAGTAATGAAATCCAATTGTCGCTATGGGCAGCCATTTGAGGCTGTGAAGAAAGTAGCGAGCAACGGGTGTATTTATATGAAGTCATACTTTAAAATATTCTCAGTTATGGCGATGCTTCTCATTATTGTCGCGTGTGGGGGCGGTGGCGGAGGTTCCGATGGTGAATCGGCTGACGCTAGCGGTGGCCAAACGTCTCCAGTTACTGATGACCAGAGTGGTGCAGAGGATCAGGATGATAACGATCAGGACGGAACTAGCAATAACGTAAATGGCGACGATGACAAAGACAATGACGGTATCGACGACGACATCGATAACTGCCCCTTAGTCTCCAATATTGATCAGCAGGATTATGATTTTGATAAGCTAGGCGATGCTTGTGACACGGACGATGACAATGACGGTGTTGGGGACAATGAAGATGCCTTCCCTCTAGACACCAGTGAGTCTGCGGATACCGACGGTGATGGTATAGGAGATAATGTCGATACGGATAACGATAACGACGGGGTTGAGGATCCGGTAGGTACTTTTGTTGAAATAATCAGCGATATGGATTGGCTGTATGAACAAAGTGGCCATGGCGGTAACGTCCGCAACCAGGATAATCAAGACGATGTTCTTAATATCAACGGCCAGGAATATTATAAAGGAGTGGCTGTCTACCCCCACAGTGTCATGACCGTTGCACTGGATGAGCGCTATCATACCTTTAAGGCCGACCTAGGCACCTACCTGGGTGTTAACGCCTCCGCACAATTTCATGTGTATCTTGATAATGAAAAAGCTTATACCAGCGAGATAACCTACCAAGATATCCCGACTATTCATCTGACTCTTGATGTCACCGGCGCCCGTGAGATGACTCTGGAGGTCACCGATGGTGGTAATGGCGGTAACGACCGCGTGATTTGGGGTAACGCCTTGTTAGTTGGTGATATCCCTGCATCCGACCATGACCTGGATGGCGTTGCCGACGACACCGATACCGATACTGATAATGACGGCGTTTTAAACTATAACGATGCTCTGCCGTTTGATCAGACCGCATCGGTAGACACCGATGGTGACGGCATTCGCGACGGCAATGATATTTTCCCGAATGACGCCACTAATGGTGAAAACTTTGAAATTCAGCACCCAGGTGTTTTCCTCAGCCAGGAAATGCTGGATGACCTGGTCGCCAGTTATAACGCCGGGGAGCGCGATGATATTTATAACAGCATGATGCATTATAAGGCCGACGCAATCGTGGACAACTGCAACCCACCCACACATATTGCCGCGAATAGCGACGGCAGCAACAACGATATTAAAAACATGTACGTCACTTGCGCGACCGCCGCTAACCGTTACGTCAATGACTTTATTTTAACGGGTAATGCCGAAGCGGAACAAAATGTCATTGCCTTGTTTAATAAATTTTCTGCTGTAGAGTCTTATACTCCTAATGGCCCTTCGAAATTAGTGGCTGGAATTCATATCGGGCACCTGTATCATGCGGCGGATCTACTGCGTAGTTGGGGCACTAGTTGGCCACAGTCAGAGCAAGATGACTTTAGTGAAGCCACACGCCGATTGTTCGTTGACGATCTGAAAGACTACTCCGTTACTTTTGGTGGCAACTGGCAATTGGCCGAAGGCTACTCTTTATTGGCGATTGCCGTATGGCTGGATGACAAGGCGCTGTTCCTTGAAACCGTCCGTCACTTTCACCAAAGCAGCCCGATAAAAGACGACGCCCGATTGGACATTTATTTACTGCCTAACGGCCAAAACCACGAATCCACCCGTGATCAATTACACGCCCAGATGGGGATTCTGGCGGCCGCACAACTGGCGCAAATTGCCTTTAACCAGGGCATCGATTTGTGGGAAGGGGAACACTACTCCATTGGCCGTGCGTTTGAACACTTTGCACTGTACAACTTTGAAAACATTGATGAGGTGCCGTTCCAGATGCATACCAATACCTTTCACCCCAATGGCAGTGCCACCTATGGCCGAGAAACCCATATGAGTACAGATCAGCGTGGTCATTCCCGTGCCGTCTGGAATATGGTTCATCACCATTATACCAACTACCGTGGTACCGATTTCCCGGAAGTTAAGAAAAAATCAGATAATTCAACAAATGCACCCGGCTCAGGCACCGAGATGTATGGCGGTTTGTACTTCAAGGGCCTGGCAGGCTTGTCACAAACCCATGACGCGGTAGACACCAGTGTCACCCTGATAAGCGACCAGATTGATAAGCTGCCTCTCATCGCCCTTAACCTCGGTGGTGGCATCGAGCACGATAACGAGCGTCGCGTGGTGTTTGTACAAGCGGCGAGTAACTATCATTTGGTGGACGGTAAGGATTCCGAATATAAAGACGGCTACATTGCCAACACCCAGACACCAGAAATTTACCGCACCAATCGATATGGTTTGCATGGTGAAAGCCTTGGTACAACAACGCCCGTGCCTAACGGTAATTATATGGTACGTTTACACTTTGCAGAGCTTGAGCGTCGTTTCGCCGGTGCCCGTAGGTTTGATGTTCTGGTCGAAGATGATGTGGTTGCTGACGACCTGGATGTGGTGGAAGAAGTCGGCCCACAAGCGGCTTATATTCTTGAAGTTCCCGTCATCATTACCGACGGCATGTTAAACGTTGATCTGAAACGTTACGATTGGGACACCACTAACGAAAGCGTAGAAGAACCAATGATTGCTGCGCTGGAAGTGGTTAAGCTGGATTAACCCAAGCTCAATCACCTATTTCTTTTAGCGTTTAAAGTGATTAAAAGCTAAGGAGTTAACAACGCCCTATAAGGCACTTCTGATAAAGTCCCATCCCTGTATTACGCAGGGGCGGGGGTTTATTGTGACAATCCCTCGATTCCCATCGGCTTCAACGACTCCTTTTCCCTGGATTTATACTTCGTTATATCTTTGTTAAGGCTAGAGCCTTTTTGGTAGAGCTTCAATATAAACAAGATTGCTCCTCTTCATTTATCCTGCTACGGTTGGATATAAACCAGTTGAAGGGATTTCATCAATGTTTGCCGGTCTTGTGCGAAAACGGATAGTAGCCAAAGCAACCAAATATGGACGCCTGCCGTTGTTGGCGGTCTTGCTTATTGTGCTAACAGGCTTATCGCAAACGATCATGGCGGAGAAGCCAGAGCCTATCGCTGGCAAGGAATTTACCCTTAGGAGCATGCCTTTCTTTAAGCCCAAACTTGTCCGTGGATGGTGGCAGCCCTTTCGAGAGCATATCCGTACGCAGACAGGGATGATCGTTAATATTTCACCCTCTCAAAGCTTTGGCGCGTTGCTCACCGACAGCTCCAACGAACTCTACGATTTATATCTGGTTCCCGACCATTTTATTCCGCTGTTGATTAACAGCTATGGCGCTCAGCCTGTGATTGCCATAAATTTGAAAGTTACCCCCACGTTAATTTATCGCAAGGATCTGGGGATAAAAGATATTGTTGAATTGCGTAATAAATGTATTGCTATGGCTCATGAAATAGCGATGTTATCTATCTTAGGCAAGGAATGGTTGGTCACGCTTGGGCTAAGCCCATTTGTGGACTATCAGGCTCTACATTTAGCGACCTATCAAGATGTCGCGATGAAGGTACTTTCTGGTCAATGCGAAGCGGGAGTAATGACATCAAGTTTGATAGAAAACATGCCGGAAACATCCAGGGGGCTGTTAACAGTTGTCGATATTCCCGTTCCTGATGACACTTGGGGCGGTGTAGCCATCCTGGCAAGGAAAGACTTAGACGCTGAGTATATAAACAGCTTTCAAAATGCGTTGTTGTCCTTCGGTAAAACTCCGGCGACTGCCCATTTGATGGCGAACCCAGTTTATGGCGAACCAATAATAATGGATCGAAAAATGTTGGAGTATTTTGAGCGGCAATACCGGTCAGTAGAATCACAGCTCATCCCCTATTTGTCGCCTGAATAACTGTGAGTCTTTTGTTCTAGAGTGCAGGTCTAACAGCAATAAGCTGGTACTAAAATAAACCCCGACAATAAGTTGTACCTTTATATATGCCTGCAAGGCTCAGTTCTTAATTTGCTCAACTTAGCAAATCACCAAATCATCAAAAGATATTTTTCTCGTAAGATTAATTAAACCAAATGCTGATCAAATTCTAAGCAGCTTTTAGAAAGTTATTTTAAAACAACGACTTACAGATTGGCCTGTTTTTTGCATTTACCCTTCTGTTCAAAGAGTGATTCTACTGTGCCCATAGTTGCTGCGGTTATTGGTGTAAGACAGGTGTCGCTATATGATGGCTCGTCACCGATTTGCGATGAGAGTTCTTTCGGTTGTGATAGCGCAAAGGGATAGCATTCACTACGGGGAGAAAATTTTCAATTGTGGAAAAGTAGAAGAGATCTTTTTTTGAAATGAATATTTACGGCTTTCACGAATTTTGTTGGTTTTAATCTAACAGGAGATTTGTTCATTGAACATTTTTAGATTGTTATGATTCAAAATATTACACACAGTAACCCTATTAGTACTCTCGTCCATGGCTCCATTAAAGACGGAGAAGATCAGCATAACCAGGGCAGTACTGACCTGGCTTTTAAAGTGCACGACCTAAGAAATAGTATAGGTGGCGCTTTGTCATTTTTATATCTTTTATCTAACGAAAACGATGAATTGTCATGTCGGGAGTGTATTGCAGGGGCGATTGAGGGATTGAATCATGCCATAGAAGCTTCAAAAGAAATATCAATTTCAATAGAAACCGATTGTCAGGAACGTCCAAATAATAATAAAAAAGGCAATGAAAATGATGGTGGCCTGGTTGCTACTTCAGTTTTTACCCAGCTAAAGGAGTACATGCCAAAAGAATATGAGGGGCTGAATAAAAAACATCCAATAGAAATAACTTACTCCTACAGTTTAGGGAGTGAGGATAAATATTTTTCTATTAATCAAGGAGAAATTTCCAGTCTACGAGAAAATATTATCAGCAATGCTATAAATGCAGGGGCTACCAAGATACGAGCCCATTACGAAATGAAAGATTACTGCTTCATTGTTGTTTTTACCGACAATGGCAGTGGTATGAGTGAAGATGAAGTTAATAAGCTGCTTTTGAAACAGCTAGGCGACGGTAAAGTCCATGGGCTAGGCACAAGAGCTATTCTGAGCGCCGTATCAATTCATGGGTTTATTCTTTCTTATTCTTCTACAAAAGGGCAGGGCACTCAAGTTAAGGTTCTTTGCCCTTACGTTGATGTTCCTGTTCTGTAAGTTCTAAGCAATGAAGTTAGGGGTTAACTATGTTCAAATTTTCCAAGCTTAATCATAAACTCATTGTCGCGTTTTTAGTGTTGGCATTGATCCCCCTGGTGTTATTTGCCACTTACAGTGTTAAAACTGCCAGTGATGCACTGCATACTCTGGCCTTTAATCAGCTGGAGTCTGTACGAGCTATCAAGAAGAGCCAGGTAGAGGACTATGTTGCCTCGATGCAAGCCGCTTTTCGTGTAACGTTAAGCTCTCCCAACATGCGGCAGGCTCTAATGGAGTTTGTAAAAGCCTACAATGATGGCGGTGGTAAAATAAAAACCGAAGATTGGGAGATATTGGCAGAATTCTACGGTTCACAAATCAACAATATTGTTACAGGCAATGAATGGTACGATTTGTTTCTGATCAATCCCAACGGTGTCATTGTCTATACCGATGCTAAGCAGTCCGACCTGGGAATGAGTATCACTAACTCTAGTCTGAACAATTCCAGCTTTGCTAATGCTTTCCAGCAAGCCGCTGATTTGAGCGGCGCAGAAATTATTGTCTCCGATTTTGCACCCTACGCGCCTTCTAATAATAAACCAGCGGCATTTATGGTCGCTAAGGTACATGATGAGGAGGAGTATGGTGGTGGCCTTGTCGGTTACTTAGCTTTTCAAATTCATTTGGACAAAATCAATCACATCATGCAACAGCGTGAAGGTATGGGAGCTACCGGAGAATCATATCTTGTGGGGGCGGATAGGCGGATGCGCTCCGATTCATTCCTTGATCCCACGGGGCATTCAGTACTGGCCTCCTTTGTGGGTACCGTCGATAAAAATGGTGTTGATAGTCATGCATCTAATGCCGCTCTGCGGGGGGAAACTGGGTCTGAAATTGTGATGGATTACAACGGTAACCCGGTATTATCTGCTTATTCGCCTTTTAAATTTGGCAATAACAACTGGGCATTACTGGTCGAGATCGACGAGGCTGAAGCATTTGCGCCGGCACAAAAACTACGTAGTACTGCAATATTATTGGTATCGGCTTCTGCGCTGGTAATACTGGTGGTAGGTTTTTTGGTCGCACGCAATATCAGTCGTGCAGTGATCAAGGTATCGCAATCCGCCGAGGCGATAGCAAATGGCGACCTCACGATCAACATAGA
The DNA here is from genome assembly GCA_011049795.1 of Porticoccus sp. The sequence continues at coordinate 505 of DRHD01000117.1, read as the reverse complement.
TCTCACCCAGTCGGACGAGGTAGGAACGCTGCAAAAAGCGATGCAGAGTATGGTGACTAAGTTACATGATATGGTTGAGCATATATCCAGCTCCGCCGATCAACAAGCCGCTGCTGCTGAGGAGTTGTCGGTAATTACCGAGCAAACCAACAAAAATATGGTGGAGCAACATCGTGCTACGGACATGGTAGCAACAGCAATTACTGAGATGAGCGCGACAGTCGATGAGGTATCGAGCAATACTACTGAGGCTTCTCTTGCAGCTGAAGAGGCTGCTATGCGAGTTATGGATAGCAGTAAAGCTGTCGACCAAACAGTGGCAGGAATCCAACAGTTAGCAGTGGAGTTGGATAGCACAATGGGATTGATCAGAAACAAATCGTACCATTCATTGCCTGTAACAATATTGTTGATTTGTGAACCGTAGAATTCTGCCAATATCTCCCAACATGCGGCAGGCTCTAATGGAGTTTGTAAAAGCCTACAATGATGGCGGTGGTAAAAT
>DRHD01000116.1 GCA_011049795.1 Porticoccus sp. | reverse complement strand
GTGTCAGAGAACGTTCGTGTAACGAAGCGCATCGCTACCCTCGAATCAGTATCGGCTGAAATTGGCAACATCACCCACATTTTTGCCAAGTATTCGGCACTGGCCATTGAGTCGGTGCGTTTTGGCAATCGCTGGCCACAGGCCCGCAAGCAAGAGTTGGACAGCGTTAACTTGGAACTGGTCGCTGAATTTAAGAAACTGTCCGACGCGGAATCTAAACTGTTGATGCTGGGGGAGAAGAGCTTGGAGAGAACCCTTCGCCTTTACGCTGCAAAGATTTCCCATTTCAGAAGGCAGGTGTATGTGGGTCGCAAGGATATTAGCAGTCAGGAGATTGCGGATATCAAGCAGGATATTAATAAGCTGCGTGAGCAATTTTACGATATTTTGAGCAAGAAATACGATCGTTTGCTGGCGGAAGCTTAATTCTTACCTTATTAGCTCATGCTCTGTGAAAGCGTAAACTGAGCAAGCCTACTGAGCCTATTCAATAGCGAATATAAATCAAACGCCAAATCCCCACTTCGCGGAAATTTGGCGTCGAAACAACCGTTTGGCCGTCTAGACCTTAGCTAAATCTCAAACTCTACTTTACTTCACTTCAGCAGGTTCTTCAGCTGACTCTTCTACTGCAACGACTTCAGGCTCGTCTTCAGAAGCCACTTCTGCTGCAGCTTCGGGCTCGTCTTCAACGGCAACTTCTGGCCATGATTGAAAAGGAAAAGGCTTATCTTCTGTGCCGTAGCTTAAGAAGCGAACAATATCGAAAATAAATTGTGACAAGCTGGCCGCCAGCCCTTTTACGTTGGCATTGGGTGACCCTGTGATTAGAGCTGACAAAGCCTGTACAACCACCACCAACCACAGCACAACGGTGCTCACCTGGAATACGATGGCGAATAAAACCATGTAAAGAATTCGTATCCACTGATTCGTGTTTTTTAGGTTGTTGGACAGTTCGTTAGTTTCCATTTCTTCCTCCGTTGGGGGTAATCTTCCGGCCAAAATGCCGAGGGTAAATCCTTCTTATCAAAATTCGCGAATAGAAGTTTACGTACTATATAGCATTGTTCTACAAATCGGCCAAATTTAGGCTCCTTGACGCACTATTTCCCCGGCCCAAAACCAGCTCCAAGCTAGTATCCGTCCCCACGCTGTGGGACAATCTCGCCCGAATTGATAAAAAACAAATGAGACCCACCCTGATCAGGGCACAAGGAATCGCACAATGCTCAACCTCCGGCCATTATTGACTGGTATCATCACCTCAAACCTGTTTTTCGCATTTGCCGCATCAGCACAAACTGGAGCTCCAGAGGCCTATACCGGTAAACAATACCCCTCAGTTAACGTTCATGCGTTTGGCGAAGCAAGATATTACTCCGAAACCCCCAGCGAAAAGAACGACGTTGTGGCAGGCCAGCAGGGCTTACATCTTACCGCCGCCTTAACTGACCGAATTTCAGGTTTTGGCGAGTTCAGCCTAACCTTCAAAGAGTCAGATGTGCACACCGACGTGGAGCGAATGATTGTTCGCTATGATTTTTCCGACTATTTAAAATTGTCTCTTGGTCGCTACCATACCCCCATTGGCTTTTGGAATGCCACCTACCACCATGGCGCCTGGCTGCAAACCACCATTTCCCGCCCCACCCTAATGAAGTTTGGCAGCCAAATTGTGCCTATTCATTTTGAGGGCGTACTCGCCGAAGGCAACCTGCCTGTGAATGGCTTCAATCTGGGTTACAGAGTGGGCACAGGAACCGGCATTCACAACAATATTACCGTTGATGACAACAGCGGACATCACGGTGAAACAGACGGCGACGACGCCTTCACCTTGCAACTGTACACCCGACCCAGTTTTATACGAGGCATGGAATATGGGCTGAGCTACTATTCCGACACCGTTAACATCGAAAGTGAAGAAATTCATGACGATGAGCCCATTGACGAGCACATCGATGGGCTTGAACTCGATCACCACGGCATAGACCGTGATATCAAAGAAAAAACATTTGGCCTTCACTTTGCGCTCGAGCAAGAATCTATTGAAATCATATCTGAGCTTATTTATTGGGAGCACGAGTATGACAACGGTGCGCAGGGAAACAACTATGGCAGCGGGTTTTATATACAAGCAGCTCGACAGATGGAAGGGCGCTTTGAAGCGTTCAAGCCGTATGTGCGTCTAGACAAAATCAATGCCGATCACGATGATATTCTTTTTGCGAAAGACCAGTCCTTCGAAAGTGTGACCCTGGGGGTACGATATGACCTTACCCACAGTACCGCATTGAAAGTTGAGTATCGCAACGAGCAATCAGGCGATAAAGACCGACTCAATAGTCTGGTGCTGCAGCTCAGCATCGTGTTACCCAACGTATTTTCTTTCTAATAGAATTCCGGAAATTTTTGTTATGCCCAGATTACTGAACGCCACCGCCCCGCTCTTCAAACGGCTGGTTATTGCCCTGCTACTTGCGCTGCCGTGCATAGCAAACACGCAAGCTGCAGAAGAAGGGCTTGCCGTCATTGTTCACCCCGGCACCGCTGTAGACAGCCTCACAGAAGAGCAGGTGAGTAGAATTTTTCGCGCCGAACAGCAGTTTTGGCCAGACAACACCCGCATCACTCTACTCATCAGAGCGCCTGTGTCTCAGGGCAGAACCATGGCCTTAGAGAAAATTTATCAGATGTCGGAGCAGGGATTCAGAAAATACTGGATATCTAAAATGTTTAAAGCTGAAGTGGCCTCAGGCCCACGAGTAATGTACAGCACAGGCATGGCCGCCAGTTTAGTCACAGCGGTACCCGGCGCTATATTATTGGTTCCTTCATCAAACATCCCAGACAATGCCAAGGTGCTAAAAATCGATGGCAAATTACCGGGCGAAGAAGGTTATATCTACTCTATGTGATGGCCGGCGGGGAGTGTTGATAATCACTTGAGCATCTCCCCCACCTGCAAATAGGCCTCGGTTAATTCAGCTTCTGCCTCAATGATGTTATTGAGGTAGCGCAGCGCATCAAACAAAATCGCATTTTTATTATCGCCCAAAATGTATGAGTTTCGTATGAGATCGGTTAGCCCGTCATTATAGGAAACCTGCAAACGCCGCTGAAGACTGTAGGTCAGCGACAAAGCCGACACCAACTCAAAATCCATTTCAGCTAATACGCCGGTCCCCACCACGGTGTCCCAAGTGCTCTGGCGCAACACCACCTTTTGCGCACCGCCCAACATCTGTCGAAACTCATCCGCCTGAAAGGGTATAGTGCCCGCCTGCATTTCCTGGACGATACTTCTTATCCCATGCTGGTAGGGGTTTGAAGACTCCACCCACTGGCTATTATGTTTGATTTCTTGCTGAAAGGCCTTCGAGGAATGGGCAACCAGAGCCGCCACTTCCTTGTCATTACTCCAGCTGTCGATGGCGAGCGCGCCCAAAATACTCCCCACCATCAAAAGGGATTCAAAAATAATTAGACCGACGCCGCTGCTAAGCTCAACTTGCAGGGCTCTAAGTTGTGGTACTCGAAACATCGTTATTCCTTTTAATCTGCGCTAGGTGAGGCTTCCTGCCAAAGGCCACCCCAGGCATTCTGAAGTTCTAATAGATACTCATCCCATTCTACGCGGGTTCGATTGAGAGGGTAAGGTATGGGTGGGATAGGCACCTTAGAATACCAAACGCTGTGCAATTCTTTGCGCTCGTTAATTTGAGCAATGTGCATGGACTTCCAAGCGTGCTGAGTGGCCTTCTCAATGTATAACATACCACTGGGGCCATGAATGGATAAGTCACTTGCGGCCAGCCTAACAGCGTCCACTTGGCTGCTGCCCGCGGCCACAACCGCCTTTGCCCACAGGTGAACGCCAAGATAAGCGAGCTGCATGCCCTCACTAACACTCTGGTCGTCGCCAGAGTAGGCTCGATAACGCTGAATAAAATCCTGATTAATGGCACTGAGAGAACTACCGATATAATTCAATACTACAAAATCTCCCGCCATTTCAATATTTTGAAAAGCGGCAATTTCACCTTCAGACAATGAAAATGAGAAAGTTGGACTGTCTTCTGGCGTAATACCCTGACGGCGAAGAGCTTTAAAGAAGTGTGAATTACTAGCGCCGTTGATGGTATTAAAGATGGCGTCAGGCTTTACCTTTTTGATGTCTTCGACAATCGATGAAAAGTCATGCCCGGCCAATGGGAGATATTGCTCACCAACAATTTCGCCTCGCCACTGCTGCACCTGATCAGTAATAATCTGATTGGTAGCCCGAGGGTACACATAGTCAGAGCCCACCAGATATATTTTTTTACCCAGACGACTTAGCACCCACTCTATTGCCGGCGTAACTTGCTGGTTTGGCACTGAACCCAAATAAATAATGTTCTTTGAACTCTCCAAACCCTCATATTGCACCGGGTAATAAAGCAGGTGATTGTTCGCTTCAAATACAGGAAGCACAGACTTTCTACAGCTTGAAGTCCAACAACCGAATACCACATCAACCTGTTGTTTTTCGATCAGGAATTTAGCTTCTTTAACAAATGTTGCCGGGTCGGAACGGCCATCTCGAACGACGGTCTCTATTGGGCGCCCTAGCAATCCCCCTCGTTCATTGAGCTCTGCCACCGCCATTTTCACAACCTCAACCATGCCTTTTTCCGACGACGCCATGTTGCCGCTCAGCGAAAACATAATGCCGAGCGCTATCGGTTTGTTTGAGTCTTGATGAAAATGATAGCCCAGCGCAACAACACAGAGCGCTGCCACCAGGTAAGCAATTTTATCCCTCGCTTTACTATTCATAACTAATACAGTACGCCGAACGTAACCAGAAAAATGGCACTCGACAAAAATGGCCAAAAAAGGCTTTTTGTCAGAAAATTTTCATCGTATCCCGCGATCAAGTCCCGCTGGGCAATGTACACTGAACTGATCGCAACATATAACAACATAATGTATATAACGAAATACAAGTATTCAAAATACATGATGCTAGAGGAACTTAATGATTGCCGAAGATCGGTATGGGTGAGGCCAATTACAAAAAATAACGCGGACAAGCCAACCACAACATCATTCGCCGTAAAGCCTAACCAGGCCGCGGCCTCACCCGTTTTAGTACTGATTAAAACAATCAGAAACATCATTATGGAAATAACGGCTGCCGGAATAATTCTTGAAACAAAAGGATTGAGAAATTCCCGCTCAATACTAATGTTATAAAGCAACTCTGGTTTCCGCTGAATGCCTTGCCCTGCTTGATCGCCAAAATTGGTATTAAAAATCTGTTCATGAATACTGAACCAAGCCTCTTGAAGTTGCCAGCCTGGTAGCACAAACCCTTCCTGCACGCCCGGCAGGCCTTTGGGGTTAAACATCACATAAGCGTCAATATCCGGAACCAACACAACATTGTCTTGATAGGAATCGTGCCACATTCTCAGCCAAACCTGCTGCGAGTCTAGCGGGTAATGAGAATAGTCAAAGGCCTGCCGCAGAGACCCTGTAACATACCATCGAATCAATTCATCACAATCACGTAAAGCCACCACTTCAGTGGCACAAGCGGGATCATCGGGGTCACTTAGGCTTCGATGCACCTCCACAACCGTTGGCGTGTGAGCTTCCGGCAGAACAAACCCACGCGTAATTCCCGCATGTAAGCCCTTCTTATAGCGCTGCCAAATATAGGCCGAAATTTTGACATTATTCGCGCCTTCGAATTCAACGGATTGCAAATAGACACCGGTTTCAACAAATTTCGGCGGCGCAAGCTTAGACTCTTGGGCGGCACTTTTTTGTTTGTTTTCAAATTCCTTCAGTACATTGCTGCTGTATATTTTCAATTCATCGCTGTTCACTGGAACCGGATAGCGTTCAGCCACTTTCCATAGACCATAAATGCCCACAAACGTGATAAGAGACATAATGATAGATATAGGCAACACATATCGCGCCGACGGGCCCGGCCACTGAAGTGCACAAAACAACGCACTCAAAATCACAGACACCAGAACGTAAAAAAGCACCGAAAGCCATTCCCGGCGCATGTCGTCCTGAACAATAAGCCTCGCCTTATCAATCACCACAACCATGGACAGTTCAACGCCCTTAATCGGCTGGTAAATAATCCAGGATTCCGCGCCGCTCAGGGGGTCAATATGTAAAACATGCCCGCTCTCTCCCTTCACCGCATGAACGGCCATGGTTGTGGTGATTGATAAGGCGAGGCTTATTGTTCAGGACGACATGCGCCGGGAATGGCTTTCGGTGCTTTTTTACGTTCTGGTGTCTGTGATTTTGAGTGCGTTGTTT
>DRHD01000115.1 GCA_011049795.1 Porticoccus sp. | reverse complement strand
TGTATAAGAGACAGATGCCATAACGTCTCCCGCTGATTTAGCCACGCATACCATCTTGCAGGTTTATCCTTCAGAAAAAGATTGGTATGTCTGGCTCGATGGTGTTGAGGCAAAAGGGGTTGATCCGTTGTCAGGGTTACAATTTGATAGTTATGACCATGCTTTGTCGACAGCCATGCAGGGCTTGGGGGTAGCTTTAGGCATGCAGCCCTATGTAGAAAGAGATATACGTTCTGGCCTGTTGGTCGAATTATTTCCGGGAAAACGTGTGAAAGCCGCGGGGCAGTGGTATCTGGTTTGTCGTCAGGAAAGGGCCGACAACGAGAAAGTAAAAGCGTTTAGAGACTGGATGTTGGCAGAAATTGCTTCGGATAGTGATCTGAAAGAGGTGCTTTAAATTGTTGGGCTGCACAGTTGAGCTTCTATAGACCATTAGGGTAGACTGGCGAGTCTTTTAGCCCTACAACACGATGATAAGCGTTACTAATATAATGAGCACCATGAATACAGCAGAAAAATATACCACCCCGCTAGCCGATATAATCGAACCACAGTGGTGGACCGGTACGCCGGCAATACCTGCTGAGCGTTATACGATTGATTGCTCGGATTATCGTATGGATGACAGCGATCTAGAGGTTGGCGGTGAACTGGATCAACGCATGAACCAGCTTTTTAAAGACGTTGGTTTAGTCCACCTTGTTAACACCGGCCTTACCGATATGCAGTACATGCACAAAGCTGCCATGCTGGTGATTAAAAACCAAATTGAATATAAAGGTGGGTCAAATCCTCGTAGCGCATTGGAACCCAATGTTTACGAAGTAGGGGCGCCGCTGCCAGCGTGGCTGCACTACCACCATGAAATGGCCTACATCGGTTCAAGTACTAAAATGCTTGGGTTTCTTTGTCACCATGCCTTAGAGGATCGCGGCTATACGTTTATGTCCGATAATGTAAAAGCCACTGATGACATTCTCGCTACGGACTTTGGCCAGAAACTGAAGAGGCTGGGCTTGTGTTATCACCGGGATATGACTGATCGTGAAGCGTTTAATGACCGCGAAGAAATCGGTGTCTACAATCATTGGCAAAAATCCATGTTGACCGAAGATCCCGAGGAGGCAGTCGAAATTGCCCGCAGTCGTGGGTTGGAAGTATCCTGGGGCCCCAATCGTTTATTGAAAACCCGTTACACTATTTCGGCCTTTGAGTATTTTCAGCCGCTCGATAGAAACTTGCTTTACAGCAGTGTTGCAGATGATGGCATGTGGTTTGATATGTGGCCGAAGGTTATGCACCTTCCCTATGATGAACGCCCGTTAACGCTGACCTTCGGCGATGGTAGTGAAATGACCAGAGAAGAAAAGCAGCAGTTTGTTGATGTTTATGATCGACACGGTACACCGATTAAATGGCGGCAGGGTGATGTTATGGTGTTCTGTAATTATCGTTTCGCTCATGGGCGACCTGCGATTACCTTAAAAGGTAATGAGCAGCGTGAATTAGGGGTTATTGTTGGGGAGAACTATGTTCGCACCGGTGCAATGGAAGGTAAGTGGTAAAAATTATCGTTTAGCGCTTGGCGAATAATGACATTAGCTACCTATTAATGGCTGTTCTAAATCCTTTGTTGTGATCTCATAACAAAGGATTTATTGTTTAAGCGCTCTGTTATTTCTCAACTCTTCTTGAGTTACTCTTTTCCTTATTTTCACGCTACTTTTTTGGTTTTATAATGAACGAGCTTATCCAACAGTTTTATGACCTCCTCGGTGCTGGCGGCGTTTTATTGGGTTCAGATGTTAGTGGTAGAGCGGCTAGTTGGCGAGGTGGCAACACTCAAGCTAAAGCAGTGTTACGTCCTGTAAGCACTGAACAAGTGTCACAAATAATGTCCATCTGTAATAACTCCGGACAAAGCGTTGTTATCCAAGGAGGAAAAACAGGCTTGGTCGATGGTGCCACTTCTACAAAAAATGATATTGCTATCTCCATGGAACGCATGAACCGGATTGAAGAGTTGGACTTAAACAACCGTACCATGACTGTACAGTCAGGTGTGCCACTTCAAGTTATTCAAGAAAAAGCGGCGGCGATGCAATTACAGTTTCCTCTTGATTTAGGCGCTAGAGGCAGTGCGACTATAGGAGGAAATATTTCTACCAATGCAGGTGGTAACCGGGTTATTCGTTACGGCATGACGCGCAATTTAATTCTGGGCCTGGAAGTGGTATTGGCGGACGGCACGATTATATCTTCACTGAATAAAGTGTTAAAAAACAATGCTGCTTATGATTTAAAACAATTATTTATTGGCTCTGAAGGAACTCTCGGAACGGTGACTAAAGCCGTTCTGCGTTTAAGCCCTGCTTTAAATTTTGAAAATACTGCATTATTGGCGGTTAGTACTTATTCTGAGTTAATTGAATTACTGCACTATTGTGATCGCGAATTTTCCGGAAATCTCAGTTCTTTCGAAGTTATGTGGAATAGTTATTTTCAATACTCAACGGCGGATAACGAGTACGGAAAAAAATCGCCGATGAATCGTGATTATCCATTTTATGTTTTAGTTGAAACTCAAAGTAGCCATGAAAATGGAAACGAGCAATTTGAAACAGTACTCTCTAATGTTATGGAAAAAGGTTGGGTGGTTGATGCCGTGCTGGCCAAGTCCCAGTCAGAGCGTAATGAGCTCTGGGCGATTCGGGATAATATCGAAGCGTTGAATTTACTGGGTCCGGTTTTCTATTACGATATCAGTCTACCGATCGAACAAGTTGCAGACTATCTTGCGGAGGCAGAGCAGGCTCTCAGGCAAGAATGGCCAGATATGCAGCATGCAGTTTTTGGTCATTTAGGTGACGGCAATATTCACATCATTGCTTCGATAGGCACCGATGACCCCGCTCAGCGTTATCAATTTGATGACATTTTATATCGTTGCTTGCAATCCCGTGACGGATCCATTTCTGCCGAGCACGGCATTGGTACTGAGAAAAAAGCCTTTTTACACTACAGTCGAAGCCCCGCAGAAATTGCTTTGATGAAAACGCTTAAGCTTGCGCTAGATCCCAAGGGTATTCTTAATCCTGGCAAGGTATTTTGATGTATACTGGCGCCATATAAAGACTGTTTATCCTAATTTATCGAGGCGCCCATTTTGAGTTCCACACTTAACCGCATGAACCGATCCGTTATAATTACTTGTGCGGTCACCGGTTCTGGTGACTCTGCACACAAAAACCCACACCTGCCAATTACTCCTCAGCAAATCGCTAATGCTTCGATTGATGCTGCTAAAGCCGGAGCTGCAGTCGTCCATATCCATGTAAGAAACCCTGACACAGGAGCGCCAAGCCGAGACACCGCGTTATACCGTGAAGTGGTCGATCGCATTCGCAGCAGTGATACGGATGTCATTATTAATTTAACGACAGGTATGGGCGGTGATTTATATTTAGGCCCTGACAGTGCACCGCTTGATTTCACCTCGGATACTGATTGCGTTGGCCAGATGGAACGTATGCAGCATGTTGAAGAGCTATTGCCTGAAATCTGTTCGCTAGATTGTGGCTCATTTAATTATGCTGTCGATAACTATGTTTATATATCGTCGACTGAAATGCTGCGCTTGGGTGCGGCTCGATTACAGAAAATTGGTGTTAAACCGGAGCTTGAAGTATTTGATCTTGGCCATATCTGGTTTGCCAAGCAAATGCTTAGTGAGGGTTTGCTCGATGCGCCCCCGCTGTTCCAAATTTGTCTTGATGTGCGCTGGGGGGCCCAGGCTTTATCGAGAAATTTTCAAGCGATGGTCGACAATCTACCCGATAACGCGAACTGGGCAGGTTTTGCCTTAGGCGCCATGGAAATGCCTATGGTCGCCCAGGCTGCCTTGCTAGGCGGCAATGTTCGAGTTGGCCTTGAAGATAATCTATATTTGGACAAAGGTGTGCCCGCTACCAATGCACAATTAGTTGAGCGTTCAAGAACTATTCTTGAGCTTATGGGCGCTAAAATTCAGTCGCCTGAGCAGGCGCGAAAAACCTTAGAGCTTTAAAGCCTTGCAACATAAATAGAGTGCAACTTAAAACCATTGATTAACGGTATCCCATTGGAAATTAAACACTATGATTGTTTATAAAGGCATAGCCCAGCCAACGCCTTCCGTTTTTGCCTGCTGACCTGACCACCCAAACACTGTATAGAGAAAATGATAGGAGGCATCATCAAACATGGCTACATAGTGGCGAGTGGTCATATGCCCCATGACATCACATAACGGCGGGTGGGCAATGCCTTTATAAACAATCATAGTGTTTAATTTCCAATGGGATACCGTTAATCAATGGTTTTAAGTTGCACTCTATTTATGTTGC
>DRHD01000114.1 GCA_011049795.1 Porticoccus sp. | reverse complement strand
ACTGAAGAAGCGGTTAATAAGGGTGCCGGTATCCAGTGTTCCCTGCAGTCGTTGGTGCAATTGTAGAAGGCTTCCTTCAGTCAATCGCAATAAATTGTCTTGGTCGTTGTTCGGCTCCGTGGCCGAGTTCTTGGCAGCTATATTGGCAGATTTGATTGATGCAACTTTTTTCATAATGAATTTTCTTGTATTTCCTACACTTATCAAGAGTTCAGCAAGTACTATGCCCGTGTGTGGGTAGGTGATTTCCGCAGTATTTATCGAATTTTAGAGACATTATTAACGAAATTTTCTTTCCATGACAAGTTAATAGCAGTTGGATGGTTTTAGTCACGTCTTTTCTCCATAAGTTATTGGTTTATCTACAGACAATATGTTCTTATGGCGGGGTGTCCATTGTTTCCTGGCTCCCAGCCAACATTAGCCGTATCTAGGCCCTTTCATGAAAAAACATATCCATAAAGACCCTTTCGCAGATCGTGAGGCAGACAAGTACGACAATCCTATTCCCAGCAGGGAATATATTCTCGACTTCCTCAAGCAGAGCATCGGCCCACTGACTTACGAAGAGCTTTGTAAAGCGTTTGATCTGCAGGATGATGATGCTCGTGAGGCACTTCGTCGCCGTGTTGCTGCTATGGAGCGTGATGGGCAGACTGTTCGTAATCGCCGCAACGCCTATGGCCCTCTGGATAAAATGAACCTTATCAAAGGCCGGGTGATCGGACACCCTGAAGGGTTTGGGTTTGTGGTTCCTGCTAAGGGTGGTGATGATTTATTCCTGTCTAGCCGCCAGATGCGGCGAGTCATGGATGGGGATGAAGTATTAGTACGGGTTGCGGGTATAGACCGCCGTGGTCGTTCAGAGGCATCCATTGTCGAGGTGGTGGAACACCGCACCCGGACACTGGTAGGTCGATTTTTTATTGAAAGTGGTATCCATTTTGTTCGCCCGGACAATCCTCGGATTATCCAGGATATTTTGATTCCGGCCGATCAGCGTGGCGAGGTCGAGCCTGGGCAAATTGTAGTTGTCGAAATGACCAGTCAGCCCAGTCGTCACAATCTCCCTGCGGGACGTATTGTTCAAGTGATGGGTGATCATCTTGCACCTGGAATGGAAATCGATATTGCCATTCACAACTATGGCATCCCTAGCGATTGGCCCGATGCAGTGCTCTCAGAAGCGGAGGCTATTCCCAGTGATGTGTCGGAGGAGGATGCTCAACACCGAGTTGATTTGCGCCATTTACCCTTTGTCACTATTGATGGTGAAGATGCGCGTGATTTTGATGATGCCGTTTACTGTGAACCCCGTAGTCGGGGTGGCTGGAAGCTCTATGTCGCTATCGCGGATGTTTCCCACTATGTAGCGGTTGATAGCCCCTTGGATACGGAGGCTTATAAGCGAGGTAACTCCGTCTATTTCCCACAGCATGTAGTACCGATGCTGCCAGAAAAACTGTCCAACGGTCTTTGTTCACTAAACCCTCATGTGGATCGCCTGACGATGGTCTGTGAAATGTCGCTGGATAGTGATGCTCAGGTAACAAAATTTCAGTTTTATGAGGGAATCATCCACTCCCATGCTCGGCTGACCTACACTCAGGTTGCCGGGATGATAGCCCAGAGAGGGGACAAGGATAGCGGTGTTCGCAAGCAATTTCATGCGGTGGTCAGCCATATTGACCATCTTTATGCACTCTACCTGAAGTTTCGTCAGTCCAGAAATATCAGGGGGGCCATAGATTTTGAAACCCAGGAAACACGAATCCTATTTGATGCTGAACGCAAGATACAACAAATTATCCCCGCTGATCGCACTGAGGCACACAAGCTGATCGAGGAATGCATGCTCTGCGCTAATGTGTGTGCGGCCTCCTTGTTAGATAAAAACAAATTACCCGGCCTCTATCGTGTTCATGAAGGCCCGCGACAGGAGAAGTTGACTAATTTAAGAGAGTTTCTCGGCGAGCTGGGGTTGGGGCTGCCGGGGGGGGATGATCCCACACCGAAAGATTTTCAGCGGGTGCTCTCTCAAGTGGCAGGGCGTCCCGACGCAAGCGTTATCCAAACCGTCATTCTTCGTTCCATGAACCGGGCTGCCTACGAGCCGGAAAATAACGGGCATTTTGGATTGAACTACCCAGCCTATACCCATTTCACCTCTCCAATCAGGCGATATCCGGACTTACTGGTACACCGGGCTATTCGATACTTGGTCCGCAGGAAAGCGCGGGCAACCTCTGTGAAAAAGGTTGTGGGTGCGCCGGTATTACGTCCCAGCCAGATTTACCCCTACGATAAAGCGTGGCTAGTCACTGGCGGCGAACAATGCTCAATGACCGAGCGCCGGGCCGATGAGGCAACTCGAGATGTGGTGAATTGGCTCAAGTGTGAATACCTGCTGTCACGAGTTGGCGAAGAGTATGAGGGTGTGGTCGCTTCGGTAACCGGTTTTGGTCTGTTTGTTCAGTTGGTGGATATGTATATCGAAGGGTTGGTACACATTACCGGCTTGCCCAAGGATTACTACTATTATGAAGCGGCACATCATCGTTTAATTGGTGAGCGGACTCACCGGACATTCCGGCTTGGCGACAAATTAAAAGTGCGGGTTAGCAGGGTTAATCTGGATGAACGAAAAATAGATTTTGATCTGGCTGAGGAGGGGAAGGGAAAGGGAAAGAAAGATAGCCATGTAAGCCCTAAAGCACTTGAATTAGCGGCAAAGAGTGAAAAATCCAAGCCTAAGTCCAAGATAAAAAAGACATCATCGAAAAAAACAGGTGAAAAGCCCCGTCGTGGCAGGAAAGCCGCTTCGGGAAAAGCTTCTTCAGGGAAAACCTCTTCAGAAAAGTCGGGTAAAAAAACGAAGGGGAAGACATCCAGAAAAAAACCCCGACAAAGGAAACCCTCCTCCCCAAAAAGTTGATTTGGCGGGGTGTCTTGTTAGTGGAATTTGATTGATGACAAAGAAAGAAATACATAAGGCCAATAATAATGATTGTGAATGGCTATTTGGTTTGCATGCGGTACATGCCATTCTTAAAACCTCAGCGAGCAAGGTTCAAGAGATACGGGTACAAAAAGGCAGAGATGACCAGCGACTGAAAAAAATTCTAAACTTGGCTGAGCAGCAGGAAATCCCCGTAACCTGGGTGCTTCGCTCTGATCTGGATTCACTGGCCAGTGGTCGACATCAGGGAGTGGCCGCACTTTGCCAGGGTGCAGACGTTCAGGATGAAAACTATCTCTTAGAGTTGTTGCAACATCTCGACCAGCCTCCTTTTTTGCTGGTGCTCGATGGTGTTACAGACCCACACAATCTAGGTGCTTGTATGCGGTCGGCAGATGCCGCTGGCATTCATGCTGTGATCGTACCCAAAGACAATTCCGTGGGTATTACGCCTACGGTACAAAAGGTTGCCTGTGGTGCAGCGGAAGCAGTGCCACTGGTGGTGGTTACCAACCTTTCCCGAACGCTAAAACAACTGCAACAACAAGGGTTGTGGATTGTGGGCACCGCAGGTGAGACAGAGCAGTTAGTTTATGATGTTGACCTCAAAGGGCCGTTAGCGCTGGTGATGGGGGCAGAGGAGAAAGGTTTGCGGCGCCTCACGCGAGAATACTGTGATCTATTGGTCAAGCTGCCCATGGCTGGGACGGTGAGCAGTCTCAATGTGTCTGTTGCCACTGGCATCTGTTTATTTGAAGCAGTACGGCAAAGACAGCAGTAAAAACAATAATGTACAGCACAAGCCACGATAGGGATAAGAGAAATCAAACACGGCAAAGTAATTAAAGACAGGGTCATCCAGAACAATCAGGTGGCAACCCAGAATCTCGTGGTGAATTTGCCTAATGTGATCAGTGCTATCAGGGTGGCATTAGTCCCTGTTCTGGTTCTCTTGGCCATTGAGAAAAAAGCGGATGTCTTTTTATGGGTGCTGGCGTTCTCGCTATTTACTGATGCACTTGATGGTTATTTGGCGCGTCGCTTGGGGCAGGTCACCGAATTCGGTACCCGTCTCGACAGCTGGGCGGATTTAATTACCTATGCTGTTATGTTGTTGGGCTTGAAGCTCATTTGGCCGGAGACGTTTGAGCGAGAGTCGAGCTACTTAGTCTTTGCCTTTAGCTCATGGATTGTACCGCTGCTAGTGTGCATGATGAGATTTCATTGTTTTCCCAGTTACCATACGCTAGCGGCTAAAATTGCCGCTATCAGTATCGCTCCTGCCTATTTTGTTGCTTCCATCTGGGATAACTCGCTCATGTTCCGTGCGGTATTATTATTCTATATCTGGGTGGCACTGGAGCAGGTGATTATTACGTCGATTCTGCCTCGTTGGCAGGGAGATATCATTGGTTTTTGGCAAGCAGCAGCTATTGCTCGTGGAGTGCATAGTACTGGGCAGGCTGAGTATCAATCCAGCCTGCCCGATAACGCCCAACAATAGATAGAAGGTTACTTAAAATACGCAGTGCTTGGCGAAGTCACCGGCTTCGTTTGTGGACCAATCGCCTTTTGGCTTTTCTTTCATGTCTACACACCAGGCTTCGCTGCCCACTTTTGTGCAGCCTACTAAAGATAGAACAAATATTGTGGCGAGTAGTAACGAAAGTTTTTTCATTTTTTTCTCTTTGTAGACAAGTACTTTTTTTAGTGAACACATCATAGCTTGTTCTTCGTGAGGGCATATACTGAAAAACCCTGTGCTTGTGACTTGAAATGCCCCCCTTATCCCCGTAAAATGCGCGCCCTTGATCTATATTGGGTCAATAACTCCTTGTTGCATCGCATGGGGCGAGCAACTACTAACCCGTGAGGAGGCACAATGCGTCACTACGAAATCGTATTTATGGTTCACCCGGACCAAAGCGAACAGGTTCCGGGCATGATTGAGCGTTACACTACTACCATTACTGGTGGTGAGGGTAAGGTTCATCGTCTAGAAGATTGGGGTCGCCGTCATTTGGCATACCCTATCAACAAAATTCACAAAGCCCACTATGTGCTGATGAACATTGAATGTAATCAGGATGTATTGGATGAGCTGAATTCCAATTTCCGTTACAACGATGCAGTTATTCGCAGCGTTGTATTTAGCGAATCAGAAGCAATCACTACTGAGTCTTATATCATGAAGGCTGAAAAGTCTGACAGGTCTGAGCGTCGTGATCATCGTACCGAGGAAAAGCCTAGGCGCGAAGAGCGTACTGAAGCCAAGCCCGAAAGTGCTGCGAGTGAAGCTCAGAAAACACCTGTAGCCTCAGAAGAAGCAGTCGTTGCTGAAGCCCCAGTAGAAAAAGTTGCTGCACCGGTAGAAAAAACTACCGATGAAACCGCGGAAAAAGGGGAATAATTCATGGCTCGTTTTAATCGTCGTCGTAAGTTTTGCCGTTTTAGTCAGGAAGGTGCTGACGAGATCGATTACAAAGATCTGGATATGCTGAAGCAGTATGTTTCCGAAACTGGAAAAATCGTACCGAGTCGTATTACAGGCACTAAAGCCAAATACCAACGTCAGCTAGCAACCGCTGTTAAACGCGCTCGCTTCCTGGCTCTGCTGCCCTACACGGACAGCCACAAGTAATTTATAGGTAGGCCTCGTGATGCGCGCCCTGGCTGAGTTTATTGTACGTGGGCGTCTACAGGCTGCCCTGGTAGCACTTTTTGGTAGTTTAGTGCCACTGGTTAGTCCAGCTGCTATCAGTCTGGTGACTCTGAATAAGGGGTTGTCAGAGGGAGCGCTAATCATGCTTTGGGCGCTGTTGCCGTTGCTGATAACATTTTACTATGTCAGCGACCTCAGCCCGATGATTACACTCTCTTCCATCGCTGGTTTGATAGTAGTATTGGCTGCATCGGAACTCTTGAGGTTGAGTGCTTCGTGGTCTCGCACACTGATATTTATTTTGATTGTCAGTGGGCTTGCAGCAAAGGTACTCGATGTACTGTTTACCGAGCAGGCAGATGCACTTGAGCTGATTGTTACCAACCTGTTTAGTCAGGTGCAACAGGAACAAGAGAATGCGTTTGTACCAGGCCGTACCTTTTTGTTGGGCGTCATTGGTTATGTGATTGCGCTAACCTCGGTTGTTTGTCTGGTGTTAGGTCGCTGGTGGCAGGCAATGCTTTGTAACCCGGGTGGATTTCAGTTGGAATTTCACCAGCTACGCTTTGATCCGGTGTCGGCAGCCGCTCTGTTTGTTGGTGTAGCTGTTTGTTACTTTGCCCCTCACGAGTATTCGAGTTGGGCTGGGTTATTGGGGTTGCCGCTATTGTTGGGCGGTATCGCATTAGTGCACTACGCAGTGGCGTTTTACCAACTGGGTGGCCATTGGTTAGCAATTTTTTATGTGGGGCTGTTTATGGTTGGCCCCCTGAGTTTGATACTGGTTGGGTTAGGTT
>DRHD01000113.1 GCA_011049795.1 Porticoccus sp. | reverse complement strand
GGAGAATCCATAGTGATCAAGCCCCACGGCTCAGACACATTGAACCCGTTGTTTGTATATGACACGGAAAAACACCACCAATTGATGCACGAGGCAGAATCTCTTCCTACACTTATGCTCAATTCTGCTGCTGCAGCCAATGCAGTGATGCTGGGGGCCGGTTACTTTAATCCACTTGAAGGCTACATGAATTTAGCGGACTCATTGAGTGTTGCCGAAAACCTGCACACTACTAATGGTCTTTTCTGGCCAGCGCCCATCATGAACCTGACTCAGGATATCAGCGGTATTGAAGGCGCCAGCCGTATCGCCCTGCGGGACCCCAACACCGAGGGCAACCCGGTAATGGCCATTATGGACGTGGACAATATCGAAACAGTTACCGACGAGCAGATACAGGGGATGGCAAAGGAAATATTTGGTACTCTTGATCCCGAACACCCCGGTGTAGCCACCTTTACCTCTCTGGGCAACCACTTGGTCTCTGGCAAAATTCAGGTATTGAGCTTCAGCTATTTCCAAAACGATTTCCCCGACACGTTCCGTACCGCTGTTGAAATTCGCAATGAGATCAGCGAACGCGGTTGGGGAAAAGTCGTCGCCTTTCAAACGCGCAATCCCATGCACCGTGCTCATGAAGAACTGTGCCATATGGCCATGGATCGCCTTGGTGCAGATGGTATCGTGGTTCACATGCTGCTTGGCAAACTGAAAAAGGGTGATATTCCTGCACCCGTTCGCGATGCCTGTATTCGCAAAATGGTGGAACTCTACTTCCCGAAAAATTCGGTCATGGTTACTGGCTACGGCTTTGACATGCTCTACGCCGGCCCTCGTGAAGCGGTTCTTCACGCAGTATTTCGTCAAAATATGGGGGCCACTCACCTAATTGTAGGTCGTGACCACGCCGGCGTTGGCGACTACTATGGTGCTTTTGATGCTCAGACGATCTTCGATGAAAAAGTCCCCGCAGGATCATTGGATATCGAAATTTTCCGTGCTGACCACACTGCCTACTCCAAAAAGTTAGACCGAGTAGTGATGATGAACGAAGCTAAAGACCACGAAAAAGAAGACTTCGTTATTCTGTCCGGCACCAAGGTTCGACAAATTCTGGGAGAAGGTATTGCACCTCCTCCAGAGTTTTCACGCCCTGAAGTTGCCCAAATTCTGATGGATTATTATCAATCTGAAAACGGGTAATTAACACGGGGTAGGGGCTGCAGATGCACGCCCCTTTTTTGCCACCAACACTTTAACTAGCCGGTAGCACCATGGCCAATTTTGATGTATTTAACGGTGATGCCGATGGCATCTGTGCGCTCACCCAGCTCCGATTAGCAGAACCCCGCGAAGCCACACTTATTACCGGCGTGAAACGGGATATCAACCTGTTAAAACGTGTTGACGCTAAAAGCGGTGACCGGGTCACCGTTCTTGATGTCTCCATGGATAAAAACCACGATGACCTGACCCGGCTGTTGGCCGCTGGTACAGATATATTCTATGTGGATCATCACTTTTCCGGAGATATTCCAGAGTCACCCAAACTGACCAGCATCATCAATGAAGCACCCGATGTTTGTACCAGTCTGCTGGTCAATGCCTACCTAAAGAGTGCCTATACAGCTTGGGCTCTGGTCGGCGCCTATGGTGACAACCTGAACAAAAGCGCCCAGGGCCTTGCTAAAAATATTGACCTCAATGAAGCCCAGCTAGAACAACTGAAAAATCTCGGTATCTACATTAACTACAACGGCTACGGATCAGACCTTGACGATCTGCACTTCAAACCCGATGAACTATTTCGATTGGCCAGCACCTATGCCAACCCACTGGACTTCATCCGTGATAGCAGAGAGCATTTTGAAAAGCTCGAAAATGGCTATCACTCAGATATGTCATCTGCCAAAAGCATTAACCCAGAAAAAACCACGGCACAGACAGCCATATTTACCCTGCCAGATCAGCCCTGGGCCAGGCGAGTCAGTGGTGTTTTCAGTAATGATCTCACCAACGACCACCCAAATCGCGCCCACGCCGTATTAACTGAAAAGAGCAATGGCAGCTACCTGGTGAGTGTCCGAGCACCCCTGAATAACAAGAAAGGTGCCGCTGACCTTTGTCGGAAATTTCCCACGGGTGGTGGCCGAGAGGCTGCTGCGGGTATTAATGATTTGCCCGTTCATCTGCTCAATGACTTTATTAAAGCCTTTGAAGAAAGCTACGCCTAACCCTGCGTATAAAACCGCCTCATATCACCACCGCTTACCACCATAAGTTGCCACCACCATCAGTGAAGGATACTGTTTAGCTTAATTTCTTTCTTCTAACACCTGTTCTCCACAAGAGTAACTAGCAGGCCATGAATTCCTTTTTAGACAAAATACAAACACTGGTAGGCCTAGAAGGCCTTCTTATGGAGGGCAGCACTCAGCGGGTTACCGATGGCTGGGGTGCGCGGGAATGTCAGGCTTCTGCCATCATCCGCCCAGCAAATACTGCTGAACTTAGCGAGGTCATGAAACTCTGTCATGAATCAGGGCAGAAAGTGGTTACTCATGGTGGCTGTACCAATATGACACGAGGCTGTGCTGCTGGAGAACATGAGCTAGTCATTTCACTGGAAAGAATGACCACCATTGAAGCCATTGATACCACCAATCGAACCATGACCGTTCAGGCTGGGGTTCCCCTTCAAGTGGTACAAGAAAATGCTGACGCCAATGATCTATTTTTTGCCCTGGATCTGGGTGCCCGCGGTACCGCCACCATTGGCGGCAATATCGCCACCAATGCCGGTGGAAACCAGGTTATCCGTTATGGAATGGTGCGTGAACAGGTGCTTGGGCTGGAAGTCGTACTGGCAGATGGACGCATTCTCAGCTCAATGAATCAGATGCTAAAAAACAATGCCGGGTACGATTTAAAACATTTGTTTATTGGCAGCGAAGGAACACTGGGGATTATTACCCGCGCCGTATTGCGGTTGCGACCAAAAATGCCGGTTTGTATCTCAGCATTAGTCGCCACCGACCAGTTTTCCAACATGGCCAAACTGCTAAACCATATGGAAAAATCTCTGGGAGGGGCACTCAGTGCCTTCGAAACCATGTGGCACAGTTACTATGCCATCGCCTGCCGGACTAACCATATGAGCAACGACATGGGCAAACCCCCATTACCTGATAACTACCCTCTTTATATCCTGATTGAGGCGACAGGTGCTCATCAGGAATCCGATAGTGAACAGTTTCTGCAAGCACTGGACACCGCGCTGTCGGAGGGCCTTATAACTGATGCTGTACTCGCCGAATCGGGCCAGCAACAGCAAGCCATGTGGGCTATTCGGGATAATATTCCTGCATTGATGTCCTACCAGCCATTGGTGTTATTTGATATCAGTCTCCCGATCAGTGGAATGGAAAGTTATCTGGAAGATATGCAGAAGAACTTAAACGCCATTAGCAATAACTTGTTTGTGGGAATTTTGGGACATCTGGGTGATGGCAACCTGCATGTGGCCGTGCAACTCAATGAAGACTCCACTGCAAGAAAAGAAGCGGTCGAACACGCAGTCTACGCACCCCTACAAAACCGAGGAGGCTCCATCTCGGGGGAACACGGTATTGGTCTGGAGAAAAAACCTTACCTGCACTTCAGTCGGAATGAGACTGAAATTGATGTAATGCGCCAGTTGAAGCAACTGTTTGACCCAAAATGCCTACTCAATTGCGGCAAAGTACTATAGAAAGTACTTTAAAGTACCACCTATTTAACCCTTATGAAGAAGGCGGGGTTAGGCTCACTGCACAGGTACCCAGAAACGGTAATCACGGTAAGTAAAAATAGCACCATTCTGTACCACTTCATCCAATATTAATCCTGGAGAAACCTCACTACCTTCCCGGTGAACAACACCTTTGATTTTGACCAACCTGCGCACTGGATTAGGTGAGAAAAGATGTACAGAAAAGTGAACGCCTTGTACCCCCTGTTGAATATCAAAAGGTAATTCTCGGTAGTGAGGGACCCGTTCTTGCTCCACCTCTGGCAGTACTTCCTCAGCTACTGGCAATGTGTCAGTAGCTTCACTCTCTGACTCAAGAACAAGCGATTCATCCACAATATCCGATACCGGGGCTACTGGCTCAACTTGAGCCTCAGCGGCTGCAACAACC
Organism: Porticoccus sp.; assembly: GCA_011049795.1. Next base: position 2,794 of record DRHD01000113.1, on the reverse strand, counting down.
TGTTCGGCCTGTATCTCATGAACCATGACTTGTGTTTCCGGCTGGATGTCAGGCTGAATTTTACTAAGCACAACTGCTTCAACCGCTGGTTCAGCCTGAATGACAACAGCCTCAGTTGTTGCCATCAATGGCGTTGGTGGCTCATCAATAACCACAACCTCATCTGGGACTGACTTAACGATGGGGCTCACTATTTCCTGATCAACCATCGCGTCATTAACTACTACTTCATTAACAACAGCTTCATTGACTGCAGGCACAGACACAACAGGTTCTTTATCGACAACGGCAGGCATCTCGGGTACAGATTCAGTGGCCACTCCTTCTACTACCTCTGCCACCACCGCTGTTTGAACGACAACCTCTTCAGCCGGTGTGTCTTGGATAATAGGAGCTTGCACCTCGGTGGCTGCAATCGGTTGTGATGGCACGGGTTGTGACACTGGTAGTGATGCTTGAGGCTGATCTTCTTTTCCTGGCTGACCGGCAAACCACCAACCTCCACCAGCACCCAGTACAACGATCAGCACCAGCAGGGCAATCAGCCCCCCTCTATGAGTTCTTTCAGGTTCACTATCAAGCTCTGGTGACGCTTGAACCGTGCTGATATCCGGGACAGGTTGTTCATCCCGACTACGCTGTGATTCTTTTAGAGCTTCTAATATATAAGACATTGCGCTATTCCATTACCGTCGTGCTGAGCTTGGGCAGTTTTGCATCAGACTGGTTATTCAGAGCGATGATTGTTCTCGGCCCAACAATACCATCGGGTATCAGGCTATGACTGAGCTGAAATAATTTCACTTTACTCTCAAGCTCCTTGGTATACGTTTGATTGACTGTGTTTTCACCTGTATCCCCAACAATCTCACCCAATTGTTGTAATAACCAGACAACCGCACCACCGGAAACACCCACTTTCAATGGAAACCGGTACCCTGCCGGCATATGCCATAACACCAAATATTCACCGTACCACCAATTAGCCAACGATGTGATCGGCACCCGCTGAATTTCGCCACCCAAGGCCAAAACAATATCGCTCCCGCTACTACTAACCCCCAGAAATGATGCGGGATAACCTCTACCCTGCTGATCATATAAGGTGACCCGCGCAGGTCTATTGAGCAATTGTAAAATGGGTAAATTACCTTGCCCTCTCAAACAACCCAGACCCACCGTTGAAGCGAACTGGCAAGGATGAACCCCCGACTCTGGCAGGTAATTAAGGTCCCAGCGACGGAACAACGCATTAAAGGCTGATAACTCTAACGCCTTGGGTGATGAGTCATCGGGAAACTGAAGTACTGACTGAGATTCTGGCTGAGCTGCTAACTGAGGAAGACCGGCAACTTCAACTGGAGCAGAAGCCGCGACAGGGGCAGAAATCACCTCCAACGAATCAGATACTGGGAGAACTTTTACCGGGTCAGCAACCGATGCTATCGCTACAGGTTCTGGCTGCATCACTTCCATCTCAACTAGCTCAACTTCAGGCACCGTTTTTTTGGACAATGGTTTTTCATACAACGTCACTGGCGATGGATTTTCTGTCAAACCCGTATCTGTAATCGGTGGAACCTCTGGCGACAGGTTATTCCTAAAGTAATAGGCACCCGCAAAGGCGACCCCCATTACTGACAACACCACTATTCCCGAGACCCACCTGAGTACAGTAGGGTTTCTGAGATGCCCTTTAATACCCAGCACTTCATGAGCAGCCTGCTCCAGAATGGTATGGTCTACCTTCTCCCGCTTAGAGCTAAAGGCACCCAATAGTGCACGATCACAAATAATATTGATTAACCGTGGCACACCTCCCGTAAATTTCCACAGCAATTTCAGACTATCTCGGGTAAACAATTCATGTTCTGCCCCGGCCACCTTGAGGCGGTGCCGTACATAAGCGGCCACTTCTTTTTTTGATAATGGCCCCAGGTGAAAACGGGCGGTAATTCGTTGGGCCATTTGCTCCATTTCAGGCAGGGCAATTTTGTCACGTAATTCTGGCTGTCCAACCAGCATAATTTGCAGCAGTTTTTTCTCGCGAGTTTCCAGGTTAGTTAATAACCGTAAATGTTCTATTAACTCGGTAGTGAGGTTTTGTGCCTCATCAACCATTAAAACTGTGTTACAGCCTTTACCATGAGATACCAGTAAGTGTTCGTGCATCAGGTCAATGTAGAGTTTTAATCCGGTGTGATCACTAGGGTAGAGAATACCTAACTCGTCACAAATAGCCGCCAAAAACTCCCAGGTTTCGAGCTTGGGGTTGAGGATATAAGCCACCTCAGTATTCTCAGGCAACTGTTCCAGAAGACACTGACACACCGTGGTTTTCCCCGCCCCAATTTCGCCCGTAAGCAACACAAAACCACCATTGCTACTGACACCATAAAGTAGGTGTGCCAGAGCCTCCCTGTGGTTCTGTGTTAAATACAGATAACGGGGGTCTGGCGAAATGGAAAACGGTGATTCCTTGAGCTCGAAGTAAGACTCGTAATACATAAAGGCTCCTTGTACTACAGAGTCTAGACGTTTGATTTAGAAGGGAACAGTTTTATAACAAAAAAACGGCGGGCAATGCCCGCCGCTTAATCAAATGTTTAAATTATGGATTGGGGGGAGAAAGCACCGCACCACAACTTAAGCCAGGATCATTCTCAACATATTGTCCAAGAATTCCATGGTAGTACATAGCGTTTTCCATTTCGCCAGACCCCCGTTATCTGTATTTAACACAGAACCACAGGGAGGCTCTGGCACACCTACTTTATGGTGTCAGTAGCAATGG
>DRHD01000112.1 GCA_011049795.1 Porticoccus sp. | reverse complement strand
GTCGCCGTCTTAACCGACAATAAGTGGCTGGAAACAATCGTTAATATAGAAGATACATTTTTCAGACATATTAAAATGAAATGTTTCCGTATCAAAGACAAAGATTCGGCCATAACCTTTTTAAAGGAGTCATAATAACGTTCACAGAATAATTAAAGAGATCGTAACAATTTTAAAATATTCAATTTACCCCCTTCTACAGGTACTCTTCCAATTGGCTTAATTGCTGGCTTAGTAAACACCGTCCTAATAAGTACTACACTCAATCCATAGGGATTGAGGCTTAAAACTATGAAAAACACCCGAACCGAACACGACAGCATGGGCGATCTGGAGGTCCCCGCTGATGCACTGTATGCCGCCCAAACACAACGTGCCGTCAATAACTTTCCCGTAAGCGGCTTGCGTATGCCGGGGTCATTTATCCAGGCGCTTTTACTCATAAAATCGGCTGCGGCACAGGCCAATATCACTCTGGACCAAATTCCCGAAAAAATGGGTGAGGCCATTCAAGCAGCAGTGGCTAAGTTACAGAAAGATCCCGATTTTATGTCACACTTCCCAGTGGATGTATTCCAAACCGGCTCCGGCACCAGCACTAACATGAACGCCAACGAGGTATTGGCCAACCTGGCCAGCACTCTATATGGGGACAAAGTCAGTGCGAATGACCATGTTAATTGCGGGCAAAGCAGTAATGATGTGATCCCCACCACTATTCATGTGAGCGCCGCCCTGGCGCTGAAAAAACAATTGATTCCAGCCTTAAAACATCTTCTCAAAACCATTCGAGATAAAGCCCGCAGTGTCGATCATCATATAAAAACCGGGCGCACTCACTTGATGGATGCTATGCCAGTGCGTTTAAGCCAATGCCTTGATAGTTGGGCAGGGCAAATTGATCAAAATATTAACCGCCTTACTGATCTACAACCGAGCATACAAAGTTTGGCTCAAGGAGGCACTGCAGTTGGCACAGGAATTAATGCCCACCCGGAATTTGCAGATGAATTTAATAAAGCACTAACGACCATGACCGGTATTCAGTTTCAACCGGCGGAAAATTTCTTTACTCATATCGGATCACAGGATATTGCCGTCGCGGTCTCCGGGCAACTTAAAACAACGGCGGTTTCCATCATAAAAATCGCCAATGATTTGCGTTGGATGAATTCTGGCCCCTTGGCGGGCTTGGGTGAAATTGAATTGCAGGCGCTACAACCCGGTTCATCCATCATGCCAGGCAAGGTAAACCCTGTAATTCCAGAAGCCGCAGCTATGGTGGGCGCACAAGTGATTGGTAACGATACGGCAATCACAGTTGCGGGCCAATCGGGCAACTTTGAGCTCAATGTTATGCTGCCTCTGGTGGCTCACAACCTGCTTTTCAGCATAGAAATACTGGGTAACGTAAGCATGCTACTGGCTGACAAAGCCATTGCCAGCTTTTCCGTCAATGAAAAAGTCTTAACAGAAGCGCTCACCAGAAATCCTATTTTGGTGACCGCCTTAAATCCAATTATCGGTTATGAAAAAGCGGCTGAAATTGCCAAACTAGCCTACGCGGAAAGCCGACCAATTATTGATGTTGCTGAGGAAAATACTGATTTAAGCCGCGATGAATTGGAACAACTATTAGACCCTAAAAAACTGACGCAAGGTGGCCTATAATTTAAAAAAAGGCTAGGCGAAATTATGAAAATAAATGAGCTAGAAGCAGATTGGGCTAACCGAGGGTTTTCATTCGGCATTGGAACCATCAAAGCCCATGATGGAATTAACGAAGCAACCCATGATGATAAGGATGAGTTGGTCTTTATGGAAAGTGGAAAATACGAATTTACTCTTGGCGATAAGACCTTCACACAGGAAGGAAATATAGAGGTTCTTATTCCCGTTGGTACGACACACAGCATTAAAAACCTCGGAGCCAAAGATTCAACAATTTACTATGGCTACAAATCTAAATAGAAGGGCTATCCCTTTTATTAGCCCCTGTTGTTAGCCCCTTTAATTAGAACCCCTCAATATCCAACCCCATCACCGTCTCTGAACCCGCTTTGATCGCTTCGAGGTACCCAGTATTTCGTGACATCACATGCTGAGCAAAGAACTTAGCGGTAATCACTTTGTTGTTATTAAAGCTAGTATTCCCCTCACCCGCCGCATTCAAATTGGCAGCCGCTACGGCACTTTTCGCCAACATACCACCAGCAACGGTGGCACCCATTAACATCAGCATGTTGTAGGCCGCAGAGGTTGGTGTGGTCCAATCCTCACCGACCAACAGCGTTTGAGCGGCCTCCTGACAAGCGGCTAATGAAGAGGTCAGACTATCGGCTATAACCCCAAGCCCTGCCGTTCGAGCATCATCAGCCACTTGTTTTAACTCACCGAATAATTCCATGGCCGATTGGCCTTTATCTCGGGCCAGTTTACGGCCTACCAGATCAAGCGCCTGAATACCGTTGGTGCCTTCATAAATAGGCAGAATTCGGGCATCTCTCATATGTTGTGCTGCACCAGTTTCTTCCACAAACCCCATACCACCATGAACCTGCACCCCCAACGAGGTGACTTCCATACCTATTTCGGTACACCAGCCTTTGACCAGTGGCGTTAACAGGTCAACTCTGCGCTGGTGATGGGCAACCTGTTCTTCGTCTTCTAACTTATGCACATAGTCTTCGTGGGCAAAGGATAAATAGGCCAGTGCACGACCAGCTTCGGTGAGCGAACGCATCAACATTAGCATTCGGCGTACATCGGGATGGTGAATAATGGCGGCCTTTTTATTGCCCGGCACACTACCTTGAACCCGGCCTTTGGCGAACTCTACAGCCTGCTGATAGGCACGCTCACTGATGGACACCCCTTGTAAACCTACCGCAAGACGGGCTTCGTTCATCATGGCAAACATATAGACCAAGCCCTGGTTTTCTTCGCCCACCAGATAACCCACGGCACCACCGTTATCACCAAAAGAAAGTGAGCAGGTGGGGCTGGCATGAATACCCAGCTTGTGTTCCACCCCCACGCAGTGGACATCATTACGCTCGCCTGCGCTGCCGTCGTCATTAATCATGAACTTCGGTACCACAAACAGGGATATGCCTTTTACGCCTTCTGGCGCATCTGGAGTACGGGCTAATACCAAGTGAATAATATTATCGGTGTAGTCGTGATCGCCCCAGGTAATAAAGATTTTCTGGCCGCTAAGGAGATAGTGATCGCCACTGGGAACCGCCTTGGTTCGAACGGCTGCAAGATCAGAACCGGCCTGTGGCTCGGTGAGGTTCATGGTGCCTGTCCATGTGCCTGAGACTAGATTGTTTAAATAGGTTTGTTTTTGCTCATCGCTGCCGTAAAGGCTCAGCGCGGTAACCACACCTTTGGTGAGCATGGGACATAAACTGAATGCCATATTGGCGGATTGGGACATTTCATCCACAGCAACTGCCAGCAGCGCAGGCAACCCCTGTCCACCGTAATTGACATCGCCGGTCAGCCCCGGCCAACCGGCCTCTACGATTTGCTTATAAATACCGTCCAACGCGGGGGCGGTAATGACTTTGCCGCCTTCCAACCTTGAGCCTTGGGAATCGGCCGCTTGGTTGGTGGGGGCTAAAACCTCACCAAAAAAACGGGCGGCTTCTTCGATAATGGCGTCCACCATATCCGGTGTTGCCTCTTCATAACCGGGAAGCTGAGTAATACTCTCCATATCCAGCACGTTATTGAACAGGAACTTCATATCATCGACAGGTGCGTTGTATACAGTCATACCCTAATCTCTATTGGTCATCGGCTTTAATCTCTATATAAGACCATATCAGGAAGAGAAATGTAGCTGTTTTGGAGCAAAAAAAGCTGGCATTTGTGACTCAGAGGTTCCCAACTTCATAGAAACCTATAGCAGCTATATAGAAAGAATGAAGTAACTGAAGACTAAACGATAGCTTTCGGAACATTAACCCTAGAGTCATTAACCTTGCAGTCCTTCGCCTTGCGAGTATCAGTCTTTAGGTTCTTAGCCTTACGAGCATTCGCCTTTAGCTCATTGTACAAACGAGAAAAAGTCTGGGGATCTTACAAATGACCCGTGTCGTCCAGCTCAGGATAGGATAACCCACTCTCACGGCACATCTGGGCGATCATTGGCTGGCACCACTCGAAGAGTACGGCCTGATATTCAGACGGGGTATATGGCAGTGGTCGTACTTACCAGCTTCACTCCGCTGACGCTGCGCCTCGGCCTAGATAATGGCGCAGGCCACAGACACATTGAACGATGCACCCATGCCCATCATTGGCACAATCACCGTGCCATCTACTCGGCTGTATGCACTGTCACTCACGCCCCATTTTTCTGCACCCAGTAAAAGTGCCGTGGGTTTGGTGTAGTCAACCTCTCGATAATCTACGGCACGTTCATCAAAGTGGGCTGCCAAGACTTGAAACCCTTGTTGCTGAAGCGTTTCGATGGGAGAGCGACGACATCCTGATGGACTGCTGTTTTAACCCATTTGTGAGCGCCCATGGCGGTACCCGTATGGGGACGGTATACACCCTGGTCGTAAACCGCATGCACTCGATGTATCCCCACGGCATCAGCTGTTCGAATAATGGCTGAAAGGTTCTGACCCTTGTGAACCTCACTGTTAAATCTGTCTGGCGGCCGTTGAGAACTTTCAGTATTTTTTCGTAGCGTTCTGGTGTCATCTACGCATTATGTCAGAGCGAGAAAAAATCAAAAACCACAGAGCAACAAACTACTCGAAAATATCCTCCACCCAACTTAACCCTGCAGCCACAGAGGGAAAACCAATGGTACTGGTGAGCAATAACAGCGTATGTCGAATTTCTTCCTCGCTGGCACCAGATTCCAAAGCTCGTCGAGCATGGCTATGAACAGCCCCTTCGGAGCGAACACTGGCGGCGGCAGCTAACTGGATCAACTGAGCGTGCTTATCATCCAACGGTCCCTGTTGCCGTACGGTTTCTCCCAAGTTAGAAAGTGCCTTTGAAAACTCGGGGTAACGCTCCAATAAACGAGAATAACTTTTTGGCAGTGAATCATCAGACATAGGACAGTTTTCCTTGTATTAGAGATATAGCAGAACTGCTATAAAGTATAGAGCACCTGCCTGAGCTTGATCACTTATTCATTTAGGGGCAAATTATCAGCACGAGCACTCACGAGGAAGACCGGTTTTGACAAACACCCCCGATGACAAAATACTTTATGGAAAAGCACTGTGGCAACAAGTAGAGACAATCACTGGTTCTGCCAAGGCCTGTGGTGCTCTTAAAACAATCCCCACTCACTGCGAAACACGTGAGGTCTATTGTCGTGGAGGTAAGTGTAGTGAACGCAAGTCCAGTGACAGCACAATCAGTTTTCAAGTGCGAATTGTGGAAAACCTGACCCGGAAATCAAAGGACGTCCAGCAGCGAGCCAAGCAAGAGCCCGACACCAAAGACTTTAACAAAAGGCTCTTCAATCCCTTTCTCCCCCATGAACCCGCATTGTATGTAGGAGAGCTAACGGATCATTACCGTTGCCTGCTGAATAAGTTTAATGTGATGGACCACCATATTCTGATGGTGACTTCCCGGTTTGAGCCCCAACAGACGCCATTGGATATAGAAGACTTTTTAGCTGCACAAATTTGCTTACAGGCCCAGAATGGGTTGGTTTTCTATAATAGCGGCCCTGTAGCCGGTGCCAGTGTGGAACATAAACACCTACAGATGATTCCTCTTCCCCAAGCCCATACAGCTATAGGCACCTTCCCATTTGATGGCTTACTTTCTTCGGCCTCCGTTGCAGATAACCCAACTGAAACAGCTCTCCCTTTTTCACACCGGGTTGTTACTACTGAAACCATAGCTACTGAGTTCAGCAGTATGAATCCGATTGAGGCATTAAAAGAGACCGCTGAACGTAACCATAAGAACTATCATCGCTTGTTAACTGACCTCAAACTATCATCAGGAAGCGACGGCAGGATGCCCCCCCACAATATGCTGATGACCCGGGACTATCTGTGGGTGATCCCTCGCAGAAAAAGCAGCCACGAGGGCCTTGCGGTTAATGCTTTAGGATTTGCCGGTATGCTGTTGGTTAGGGATAAAAACCAACTGGGGCAGCTTGATCGTATCGGCTGTCTGGAATTGTTAAAAGCGGTTACCCGGTAGCCAATAATTCGGTGCTGATTTCACTCATCTCACTCCTTCACCTCAGCCCTTCATTTCACCCCTTGAACTTTTCAAAATCACCCCTATCTAAAACTGGGATATTCGATTCATAAGTTGCTTTCTGAAGAGATAAGTTCAGTGGCTGGGGAATCTATATATAGGATGCCTATAAACAATAGTTTTTTCAGTGTAACATGCATCCCCGCTGGGCTGGCCCGCCTCTGGTGGGGTAAAAAGAGCCGCTGATATCATTCACAAATAAACAGGTTACTCACTACCGGAGACTACTATGCTGGAAGTCGAGCAGCTGACAAGGTTATATGGCGATTTTAAAGCCGTTGATAACGTCAGCTTCAAAATAAAAAAAGGCGAAATCGTTGGATTACTTGGCCATAACGGTGCAGGTAAAACCACCATCATGAAAATGCTCAGCGGATATATTGAAGCAAATCAGGGCCGTATAGAAATCGATGGTGCAGATATTCAGAAAGACCTGAAACAGGCTCAGCAGAACCTCGGCTATTTGCCTGAGAATCTACCTATCTACCCTGAAATGACTGTTGCCGATTACCTTGACTATGCCAGTGAAATGAAAGGTTTGACCGGCGAAGCGAAAATCTCGGAAATTAAGCGTGTTATTCGGGCAACCGATATTGTACCCAAGCTGCTCTCACCTATATCAACGCTATCCCGTGGGTATAAACAACGCGTAGGTGTTGCCCAAGCCATTTTGGGTAACCCCAAACTGCTGATCCTCGATGAGCCCACCAACGGACTCGATCCTATCCAAACTCAGCTGATCCGAGCACTGATTCGCGACCTTGCCAAAGACGCCACAGTGATTCTCTCCACACACATCATGCAAGAGGTAGATGCACTCTGTAGCAGGGCTCTGATTATTCGCAATGGGCAACTTGCCATGGATGCCCAATTGGACGACTTACATGAAAGTAACCATCTCCTGTTAACGACCTCCTTAGATAAAGGAATGCTGGATACACTTTTACAACCACTGAGCACAGTCACGGGGGTAGAAGAAGTGTCCGTTGAAGGGACTGTTTACCATTACCGGCTGGAAATTCACGAAAATGGTAACCCTCTTGAGCGGTGTGGTGAAGTTGCCAACCTCGTTGTTAACTCAGGCGCCACACTCTACGCTATAGACCAGGAACACAGGGACTTGGAAGCCCTCTTCAGAGAGGTCAATGAAATCCCCACAGAAACAGACACAGCGGAGGTTAAAGATGCAGCCTAATGCCAAACCTCTACCAATGATTCGCCGTATCGCAGCGAAAGAAGTGACTCTGTTCTTTGCGTCACCCATCGCCTATCTATTCCTGGCGACATTTGCGGCAACCTCTCTATTTATCTTTTTTTGGGGAGAGTCATACTTTTCACGGAACATTGCTGATATTCGTCCGCTGTTTGAGTGGATGCCTATCCTACTGATCTTCCTGACCAGTACATTAACCATGCGCCTTTGGAGTGAAGAGCGTCGTACTGGCACCCTGGAACATATTCTTACCCAACCACTGCCTCTGTGGCATTTTGTTGTGGGTAAATTTATGGGCTGCCTGGTGCTATTGACCATTGCTTTAATTATTACACTTCCTTTACCCATCACTGTTTCACAGATGGGCGACCTCGATTGGGGGCCTATATGGGCGGGTTACCTCGCTACCTTCCTCTTGGGTGCTGCCTACCTGTCTATCGGGTTATATGTTTCTGCTCGTAGTGACAATCAAATTGTCAGTTTAATTACTGCCGTTGCTTTATCGGGCCTGTTTTATCTTGTGGGCACCAGCACTATTACGGATTTTTTCGGTAATCAGGCAGGAGAATGGTTCAGGTTGATAGGCACTGGAGCCCGGTTTGACTCAATAACCCGCGGGGTTATTGATCTCAGGGATCTCTATTATTACCTCAGTATTATTATTGTGTTCCTATCCCTGAACATATTTACACTGGAAAAAGAGCGCTGGGCTGAGAAGACTTCTACACCACGACATCGCGCATGGCGCACCGTGACAGCACTGGCACTCATCAATGCTATTGGCGTTAACCTATGGCTTGGCCAAATCACCTACCTCCGCGTGGATACCACAAAGGGCAATCAATACTCTATTTCTGATGCAACACGTGGCTATCTCAGCCAACTACAGGAACCCATGCTAATTCGGGGTTATTTCAGCAGCAAAACCCACCCCATGCTGTCGCCTCTTGTTCCGCAGATAAAAGATTTAATTCGTGAGTATGCAATTGTCAGCCGTGGAAAAGTGCGGGTTGAATTTACAGACCCTGCGATCAATGCAAAACTGGAAGAAGAAGCCAACCAAAAGTACGGTATTAAGCCTGTTCCTCTAGAAGTAGCTGACCGCTATCAATCTGCCATCGTGAACTCCTACTTCAACATTCTGATTAAATATGGTGATGAATTTGAAGTATTGGGATTTAAAGACTTAATTGAAATGAAGGCACAGGGTGACAAGAACTTTGATATCCGTCTTCGCAATCCAGAATACGATCTGACTCGCAGCATCAAAAAAGTATTAAACAGTTACCGCAGTGGCGGAAACCTGTTTGACTCTATTAAAGGCGACCTAACCTTCAATGCCTATATCTCCACTAATGCCATGTTACCGGATGACCTCCTGGCCCATAAAAAAGACGTCATGGAAGTTGCCAGCGCATTAAGTGAGGATGCCAATGGTCGACTGAAGGTCAATTTTATTGACCCCTATGCTGGCAACAGTGAAGCGGCCAAAAAGCTGACCCACGAATATGGCCTTGAACCTTTGTCTACCAGCAGCAGGTTTGGTGGTGATTTCTTCTATTTCCACCTTATTTTGGAAAATGCTGATACAGTCATTCAAATTCCTCTTGAAGATAAGACCAAGCTCGGCTTCGAACGCAACTTTAAAGCTGCCCTTAAACGCTTTGGTAAAGGGTTTATTAAAACTATCGGTGTCGTCAGGCCTAAAGATGACCCCAAACTACAACAAATCGGGATTTCTGTTCCACAGTTCAACCAGCTGGCCGCATTTCTCGGCACCGACCTGAACGTTCGGGATGAAGACCTTAGTGATGGCAGTGTGTCTGGTGAGATGGATATTCTGCTTATCGTAGCACCCAATGCCATGGGTAAAAAAGAGGTCTTTGCCATTGATCAGTTCCTGATGAAAGGCGGCTCTGTCATTGCTATGGCCTCTCCATACACCATGACGGTCACTCAGGGTGGACTGGGATTAGCGCTGCTCGAGGGAGAATTTAAGGACTGGCTCAAGCACCACGGCCTGAACATGGAAGATAAGCTTGTTCTTGATATGCAAAATAAGGCGGTTCCATTACCCGTGATGCGAATCTCCGGTGGCCATCAGGTGCAGGAAGTTCGGATGATTGAATATCCCTACTTCTCTGACATCAGAAACGATGGGCTTAATCAGGAAAACCCGATTACCGCGAACCTATCACAAGTCACTATGGCCTGGAGTTCTCCGATCACTATCGACCAGGAAAAACACAAAAACCATAAAGTGATTGAACTCCTGCACAGCTCAGAAAAATCCTGGCTTTCCGATAACACCATGATCATGCCGGAAATTAATGAACAGGGAATGACCTTGTTTAAACGTGAGGGCGAGCTAAGCCAACATCTATTGGGGGTTATTACCCAAGGTGAATTCAGCTCCTATTTCGCGGGCAAACCATCGCCGTTGTCAGAAGGGTATGACCTACGCCCCGACTCATTGCTTGGCAATGAAACATCCACTGAGTCGGCGTTAGACGACGGATCACCCGATACACAGGAAGATGAGTCTAGTTCTGTTGCCGCCACGGTGTTTAATGTCATAGAAAAATCACCCGCATCTGCTCGAATTGTTCTCTTTAGCTCGAACGATTTCTTGCGCGATCAGGTCTTAACCATTGCTAACTCTGCTGTTGGCAGTGAATACCGTAGCACCCTTGAGCTTATAGCCAACACAGTGGATTGGTCCTTGGAAGACTCGGGGCTTCTCAGCATACGTTCTCGTGGGCATTTCAATCGCACCCTCCCCCCCATGGAACATGATACCCAGTTATTCTGGGAGTACCTGAACTATGGGCTAGTGGTTGCTGCACTTGTAATCATCGCATTGATTCGAAGAAGGCGTTATAAGTCTCGCCAACGACGTTATCTAACTCAACTGGCTAATTAAGGGGGAGCGCATAATGAAAAAGCTAACATTTTGGCTAACAAGCCTATTGCTCATTCAACTCTTACTTACTGTAGCCCTGCTATGGAACAGCCAAAGAGAAGCACGACTAAACCAACCAAAACCATTGCTCAGTATCGATTGGCAAGCTGTTGACAGTCTATCCATTGAGGATAAAAACAATGGCGTCTATATCGCCAAGTCAGAAGGGCAATGGATGCTATCGAAGCAACAACTGCCTGCCAGTAATGACAAGGTCAATGAACTGCTTAGGAATTTAGAGAAACTACACACTGGCTGGCCTGTGGCAACGACCAGTAATAGCCACAAGCGATTTCAAGTCGCAGAAGATAAGTTTACCCGACGTGTACAGCTCTATAGTGACGGTGAGGTTCTGGGTGAATTGTTTTTTGGCAACTCTCCCGGTCTACGTCAGTCTCATGTTCGTAGAAAGGGTGATGATTCTATCTATACCGTTGATATAGACACTCTGGACATGCTCCCAAGCAGTAGGCCATGGTTTGATACTTCACTGTTAGCGGTAAAAGATGCTCGGAGTATTAAAGGGCCTGACTACAATATCAAGAAAGCAGGAACCATCTGGATATTTAACCGCGAGGGACCCTCTATTTTCCGTGGCAACACCAAACAGGGAAAGCTCAATCAGGAAAATGTTGAGCGATTAGACAAGGCGCTTGCTGACCTGGTTATTCAACGGGTAGCTAATAACTTCCAGCCTGATTATCAATCAGCAGAAACGCTAGAAGTGAAGTTAGTGGTATCTGACCCTAAAAACAGCTGGACCTACCACTTTATCAGAGATGAGGGCCGACACTATGTACGTCGCTCAGATAGAGATTTGTTTTTCGCGATGAATAAATCTATTTTTGACCCGATTGCCAGTATTAGGCAGGTTGATCTCATCTTTGACAAAACTGAGACCTCAACAACGCTCATCGAGGGGCTTAAAGAAGCAGTAATGGAGCAATAGTAGGTTGTTATATCAACGCCTCTAGAGACTAAGACTAAAAAGCCCAGCAACAGTTGTTGTTGGGCTTTTTTATGCCGCACCTTTTATGCCACTGCTCTCCAGATCACCCTTTTTTAGGCTAACTTTCTTAGGCCCTCTTTCTTAGGCCAACTTTTTAGGTCACACGGGTATTGCGAGAAAGGAATAGTTGCTCAAAATTATTAGAGGTAACCTCAGCGACCTCCTCAAACGAAATGCCTTTGATCTCGGCCACGGCTTTAGCCACTTCTACGACATACTGAGGTTCGTTCTGCTTCCCCCTGTGAGGCATAGGGGTAAGCCAGGGAGCATCTGTTTCCACCAACATTCGCTCCAGTGGCACCTTTTTTACCACCTCACGCAACGCGGAAGCATTGCGAAACGTAATAATTCCTGAGAAAGAAAGGAAGAAGTTGAGTTCCATCGCATCCCTAGCCATCTCCCAGGTTTCAGTGAAACAATGAATCACACCGGAGGATTGCGCATCGGCATACGCCCTCAAGGTTACCAGGGTTTCCTCGCGAGCCTCACGGGTATGAACGATGACGGGCTTGCTCAATTGGCTGGCAGCTTTCAGGTGGCGAATAAAGCTTTCTTGCTGCCAATCTGCTGAGTCCGACCCATAATAGTTATCCAAGCCTGTTTCACCAATGGCAACAACCCCTGGTTGACGGCCCAGTTCAACAAGCTCAGAAATTTCAGGAATAGCTGGGCGAGATTTCTGAAGCGGATGCACCCCTACAGATACCTGAACACTGGGATACTCAGCGGCCAGTTCGATCAACTTTTTTGATGACGCCAAATCTACACCCACACTTAAAAAGCGGCCCACACCTCGATTGTGAGCGGCTTGCAACAAATCGGTGAGAGATTGTTGATAATCAGAGAGATCTAGGTGGTCCAGATGACAATGGGAGTCCACCAGCACAGTTGGGTCTGCTTTGTTTGTCATGGGGTGATACTAAAGAGTGACTGAAGAAAACATAGAAAGGGACGTTTGAACCGGTTACATCGTGTTAGTGGGCTTATCGGATTCCATCAATCCCGCTAAATAGGTTTCAAGCTTACCCTGCATGTCAGCATGCTTTTCATTGAGCTGAATACCAACACCCTGAGAACGGTTACCGCCAGCCCCCTTCGGGGTTAACCAGACAACCTTACCGGTAAGAGGGATACGCTCTGGCTCATCCATCAAATCAAGCAGGATAAAGACTTCATCACCTAACATGTAACTTTTACGGGTGGCAATGAACAGCCCACCATTTTGAACAAATGGCATGTAAATGGCGTAAAGGGCCCGCTGATCCTTAATAGTAAGGTTCAGAATCCCATTTCTAATACCGCTGCCGAATACATCCATATTCATACATAGTCCAACCAATTAGCGCATTGTACTATAGCGTAGCCCGTATCATCCAGCGTAACGGCTACTAACCACAGAATGTCCTGACAGACCTACTACGCCAAAATCACCTCGTCACAAAAAGGAGTTGCCAATTGAGTAACAGCTCCTCCCATAACAACTGTACATTTGGGTTGGCCGAACTCTGAAGCAGTTTTTTTGCCTGTATCAAACGATCCAGATAGCGGAACATCAAACGCGACGAGATAGCGCCCTGACCTGACCGTATATCAGAGGATACACGGCTATAGAGCCAATCTACGGTTACCACCGGGTCATTAGCAACGGGTTTTTTTACGACCAATTTTTCTGCGACTAACAGTGGCGTTGTTCGGTGTGCTGCCAAGTCATCCAACATCCCTTCAAATGCGTGACGCCGTTCCAGTAAGTCCGTTTCGATCAACTGTAGCGCAAGCAGCGGACGCCCTTCAGCAAAGTCCAGCAACTGTTTTATATCTTGATCTTGCCCCACCACCTGAGATAACCAGGGTCGTGATTGTGTGATTGTCGGTACAGGGAATTTAACTATACGACACCGACTTTTTACCGTTGCCGACAACCGAGCAGGCTCATGACAAACTAACAGTAACAGCGTATTTGGACCCGGCTCTTCAAGATTTTTTAACAGGGCATTGGATGAATTCTGATTCATAGACTCTGCAGGATAAATGATAACCACTTTCCACCCACCTTGCTGGGAGGTTTTACTGGCAAATTCACCCAGCGCACGAACACTATCGATACGTATGGCCTTACCCTCGTCCTCAGGCAAAACCTTTAACAGGTCGGGGTGATTGTTAGCTGTAACTAAATGGCATTGCTTGCAGCTACCGCATGCATACCCACCCACTGGGGACTCACATAGCATCCTCTGCGCCAGGGTCAGAGCAAATTGGTATTTACCGGTGTGTTTCGGCCCGCCCAGAATTAATGCATGAGGAATCCGCTGTTGTTCTACCTGAGCTAGCAGACTTGTCCACTGTGTATCCTGCCAGGGATAGTGCATTGCAGTGGCCGGAGTCAGCTGCTCGCTCACGAAACACATCCCAGGCAACGCTCAAGAACTGAACCAATATCCGCCTGAACTCTATCCAAGGATTGGGAGGCATCAATAACCTGATACCGATGTGGCTCAGCCTTGACCCTAGCAAGGTAGCACTCCCTAACTCGTTCAAAAAAGGCGATTTTTTCTTGTTCAAACCGGTCAGGAGCACTACGGTTTTTTGCTCGTGCAAGCCCTTGGTCCACAGGGATATCCAGCACCAACGTAAGGTCAGGACGCAACGCTCCCTGAACCAGCGTTTCCAGCTGGGCTATTTTCTCCATAGAAACACCCCGACCTCCCCCCTGATACGCATAAGTTGCGTCCGTGAAGCGGTCGCAGAGTACCCATTTTCCCTGTTCTAATGCAGGCACAATCACTTCAGCGAGATGCTGGGCTCGAGCAGCAAACATCATCAACAGCTCGGTATTTTCATCCACTGTTTCATCACGAGGACTCAGTAACAATTCACGGATGCTCTCAGCCAACGGGGTTCCCCCCGGCTCTCTGGTCGCTACATGAGGAATGTTCAGCTGCGCCAACCACTGCCGAATAAAATTAATATTCGTGGTTTTTCCTACACCTTCCACGCCTTCAATAGTAATAAATTTACCGATCTTGCTACTCATCATTTATGGTCTACTTGTCCTGACTAGAGTCGTTCGGGCTTGAGCGGTAATTTGAACGCCGCTGTAATTGATATCGTCGCACCGCTTGTAAATGTTCTTCAAGTGTTGCGGAAAAATAATGGCTGCCGTCTCCCTTAGCAACAAAGTACAGGGCATCACCCTCAGCGGGGTGTAGCGTTGCATGAATCGCCTCACGCCCTGGCATGGCGATGGGCGTTGGCGGCAGCCCTTTAATCAGATACGTGTTGTAGGGTGTTTCCTGCTTCAAATGACGGCGGGTAATATTACCCTGATATTGATCGCCCAAACCATAAATGACTGTTGGGTCTGTCTGCAACCTCATCCCCTTCTTCAAACGCCTTACAAATACACCGGCTATTTGACTTCGCTCAGACCCAACACCCGTTTCTTTTTCAACAATCGAAGCCAATGTCAGTGCTTCATAGGGAGACTGGTAAGGTAAACCATCCTCCCGAGATTGCCACTCATTATCAAGGACTTCTCGCATACGTGCATAAGCGCGCAATAAGAGATCACGACCAGTGTCAGCGGCACTGTAACTGTAGGTGTCAGGGAAAAACCACCCCTCTGGGTGATCAATATCAAGTTCTAATTGTTCCAATAACACCGGAACAGTTAACTCATTCAATGATTGAGTAAGTTTGGGTTGCCCTGCAATCAGTGACAGCCACTCTTTGAAATTCAGTCCTTCAGGAAAAGTAATCTGATAATAAATCACCTTTCCTGACATCAACCGCTCAAGTAGTGTTCTCGGCGTATCACCGGCATCCAATTGATACTCACCCACTCTAATACTTGTTTGGCTCGTCAGTCGAGCATAGGCCGTAAATAATGCAGGTTGTTTGAGTATGCCTTGATCTGCAAGCTGGTGAGCTACTTTTGTCAAACTGCTGCCGCTTTCCACGTCAATAACCCAAGGCTCACCGGCACCGGATAAAGGCGTATTCAGATAGTCGTTTAGATACCAATAGCCCGCAGTTATCCCTAACGTCACAAGAGCAAGACTTAACAGCAACCACCGCAGAATCAATCTAAGCATCAACCGAAGCATGGTAATGTCCGCTGTAACTCTGTCTGAATCTGCTTTGTTCTTTCGCCTACAATCCAATTAGCACGGTTCTCCAAAGACACTACAGGCCAGACCCCCACCACCGAATTACAGACAAACAGCTCATCCACTGACAGCAACTCCTCAGAAGTGATTGTGCCTGCATTAGAACAGGGAAAATGGGTACTCTGCGACCGCTTCACGGACGCAACTTATGCGTATCAGGGGGGAGG
>DRHD01000111.1 GCA_011049795.1 Porticoccus sp. | reverse complement strand
TCGGAGATGTGTATAAGAGACAGGTGTGGAAGAGACTCGTGATTTGGAAATAGAAAAGGCATTAGTCGCTTTGCGTTCAGGCCAAGAGCCCGAGCAGGTGTTAAAAAATTTGGCGAGAAATCTCACGAACAAGCTTTTGCATACCCCGACTGCGCGACTCAAGTTGGCGGGAGAGCAGGGACGAACAGAACATATTCACGTAGCTCACGACCTTTTCGGTTTAAAAAATCCGGGTGAAGGTGAGCCCGGTAAATAATTCCGGAAAATAGCTTGGAAAAAAAGCTAAGACTCTTGGCTTTAAAAAAATAGCTTTAAAGGCTAGTTCCGGTCAATCATTCAGATACATTTAAATTAAAGAGTATTGATGAAAGCATCCATTCTGGAAAAATTACAGATTTTGTCCGATCGGCAAGAAGAAGTCGGTGCATTGTTGAGCGATCCTGCTGTCATTGGTGATCAGAATCGCTTTCGCGACCTGTCGAAGGAATATGCTGAGCTGGAGCCAGTGGTGAAAACCTATGTCGACTACACACAGGTTCAGGAGGCTATTTCGGACGCCAAATTACTGCTCAAAGATACTGATGCCGACATGAGAGAAATGGCTCAGGAGGAAATGAAAGAAGGTGGGGTGCAACTAGAAGCACTTGAAGCCGAACTTCAAACACTGTTGCTACCGAAAGACCCTAATGATGAAAAAAATGTCTTTCTTGAAATTCGAGCAGGAACCGGTGGAGATGAGGCGGCAATTTTCTCCGGAGACCTATTCCGGATGTACAGTAAATACGCGGAAAGTCAGCGCTGGACGGTAGAGATTATCAGTGAGAGCCTTGGCGATCACGGCGGCTACAAGGAAATCATCAGTCGAATTGTGGGCCAGGGGGTGTATTCCAGGCTGAAATTTGAGTCCGGTGCTCACCGAGTGCAACGGGTACCTGAGACTGAATCCCAAGGACGTGTTCATACCTCCGCCTGTACCGTGGCCATCATGCCGGAAGCGGATGAGTTGGATGAGATAGAGATCAACAAGGGTGACCTTCGGATTGATACGTTCCGCGCTTCTGGCTCGGGTGGTCAACACGTTAACAAGACCGACTCAGCTATTCGGCTCACCCACTTGCCCTCGGGCCTTGTAGTGGAGTGCCAGGATGAACGTTCACAGCACAAGAATAAGGCTCGGGCCATGTCGTTGCTGGCAGCACGGTTGAAAAGTGCCCAAGAGGAAGCGGCAGCCGAGGATATTGCTGAGGAGCGTCGCGCACTGGTGGGCAGTGGTGACCGGTCGGAGCGAATTCGCACCTATAACTATCCCCAAGGCCGAGTGACGGATCACCGTATCAACCTGACACTGTACAAGCTAAATGAGGTGATGGAAGGGCAATTGACAGAGTTGGTTCAACCACTGATCAATGAGCATCAGGCGGAGCAGCTGGCCGCATTGTCGGGGTAATTCCCCATGGCCGATACCCCAAGCGCATTAACCTAATGTCCGATACTTACGTGTCCATTACCATATCAGAGCTACTGAAACGCAGTGATGAGCTAACGACCGTTAGCGATACCTCACGGCTGGATACAGAAGTGCTGCTCTGCCATATTTTGGGTAAGAATCGTACCTTCCTTTATACCTGGCCCGAACAATTACTCTCCACCTCCCAGCAGCATCAGTTTCAGGCATTGTTTAATCGCCGTCTAAAAGGTGAGCCTATTGCTCATTTAACGGGTACTAGGGAGTTCTGGTCCCTTTCTCTCAATGTGTCATCAGCAACACTTATTCCAAGACCGGATACCGAATTACTGGTAGAGCTTGCCCTTGGGCTATCGCTGGCTGAGCAAGCGGCGGTACTTGATCTTGGCACCGGTACTGGCGCGATTGCTCTGGCCTTGGCCAGCGAAAAGCCACACTGGAACATTTGTGCTGTTGATGCTGTGGCGGAAGCGGTGGCTCTGGCCGATGAGAACCGGCGGCAACTTGGGTTTGATAATGTTCGGGTCTTTCAAAGTGATTGGTTCTCTGAACTTAATGGCCAGGCATTTGATTTGGTGATCAGCAATCCCCCTTATATCAGTGCAAGTGATGACCATCTGCAGCAGGGTGATGTGCGGTTTGAACCCGGTTCAGCATTGGTTGCCGATGAAGCTGGCCTTGCCGACCTCGGTACGATTATTTCCAATGCGAATTTACACTTGAATTCAGGAGGCTGGTTGATTCTGGAGCACGGCTATGAACAGGGCAACGCGGTTCGTCAAATGATGTCCTTGGCTGATTTTAACCGGGTTGCAACTCACACAGATCTTGCCGGATTGGACAGGGCGACCATTGGCCACAAGACCTAGCGGTTTATTTTAGCTCCTGATATTGGCCACAGTGAAAGATCAGTGGCGCCATGGGAATTGATGAAAAATCTAGCACTCGTCCCACCAGAATCGTGTGGTCTCCACCCGGATAGCGATGCTCCATCTCGCACTGGAAAACACTGGCGCAATCATTGAGTAATGGTACGCCATTCATTCCGGGATACCATGAGATGCGATCAAACTTATTTTCTTCGGGGCCTGCAAAAAGTTGAGATAGGGACTGCTGACCACTGTGTAGAATGTTCACCGCAAAATGGTTGGTATGTCGAAATAATTCAAATAGTCGTGACTCCTGCCCAACACACCAAGAAATCAATGCTGGCTCCAGCGATACAGAAGAAAAGCTATTGGCTGTCATGCCTTTGGGCTCACCATGTTCATCAACAGCAGTAACGACTGTAATGCCCGTGGCAAAGTTACCCATAGCATTCCGTAGGGCGCGAACCTCATTGTCTGTCATTTTTTTATCTCAGGGGTTTTTTAAAGAATAGTATAAGGGTTGATCAAACACCCATTAATTATGGTGATCTAGAGTAACCTAATAGCTGTAGAGATAAAAATGCTTAACCCGTTGCATATAGCTTTTTCAGTTCATAGGCTGTATCCATTTATAGGTTGTATCCATGTAGACGAATATTGCGTCTGACCGTTTCCAAGCGGGGGCTAGTCATATGTACCTCCATGTACATAAATAGATTGTTTTAATATGCAGTATTTTGGGTGGTTGTCAAAATGTTTGTTCGCTTTATACTGAAGGTATGCGCGGTTTCTCACTTGATAGACCTAAAATCATTTGGGAAATCAATACACTAGGGAAAGGAGCAAGGGAGATAATAGGAAACCTATTATCAAAAATAACAGAACCCCTCGCTTTGTTCTGGAAAGGATTCAGATGTCTTGAAAAATCAATATAAAATCATAAAGTTAATAAAATGTGCCGAATAATCCATTCGGCAAAGCGCGCATGCGCGATATACAAATGTTAGATGGAAATAATATGAGCAGAAAGCAGTTTTTGAGTCGCTGTGTTGTTGGCACGATAATAATTGGTTTTTTGCTCCTTACGTATCCATTTCTTGCCAGCTGGAACCCAAACCCTCGAAGTGAAATAGTTAAAGACATTAATGTTGCAGAACTGCCAGTTGGGGGAAAAGTATTTTTCAATTGGAGAGGGAAGCCAGCGGTACTCTATAAGCCAACTAATGAAATGGTTAATTATTTAGTTTCTCTAAATGAAGTCGCTAACGGCCCTGATTACTCTACTGACGATATACCCGAATTTTTTGTTTACACACTCGTTAGTACCTACCTTGGGTGTGGTTTATTTGATATCGAGGGTAATAACAATTGGAGTTATAAATATGTTGGGTACGTTGACCCGTGTCACCGTGGATTTTGGGATTATGCTGGACGCTTATTACCGAAGGTTCATGCTGGAGAGGGCTTGAATGACTTAGAGGTAATTACAAGCTACGTGTATATTTCAGATTCAGTAATTCGCTTTGAATTCGAATCCTTCTAGCAAACAAAGGCAGCGGATAAACCACTGCTTTGGACGCTAGGAACATCAAGGAGCATTAGTGAAAATTCGAGTATTTATCTTTTTGGCTTTCGTTGTGTCTATGAATTCTTCATACGTTTTAGGTAATCCCGATATGGATAATATGATTCGTATTATGGAGAAGAACCAACCTGAAAAATTTGAGGCCATATTGAAACAATTTATAAGTAGCGCTAGATCAAAAAACATTGATGAAATGGTTTCATTAACTAGTAGAAAAACAATTGAAATAATGGGTATTGATAAACTTCGGGGTTACTACAAAACCGAAGCGATACCAGCTATTAATATGTGCACTGCGATATCTGAGGGTGGAGAAGTGATTCATATTAGTAAAAAAGAATCTCCAACCGGGCCTGGCTGGGCATTCAGAAAGACATGTTCTTATAACCAAGGTAAAGAAATCGTGTTTCAATTTATCATTCTTAATGAGAATGGCCGTATTGCATTAACATCGTTCGGGCTGGGCTAATGCCTAACAATACGTGCAAGCGGGACAATTTAACGCGCGGCTTTGCCGCAAATTTCCCCTTCGCTCAGCGTTATGTTTAATAATAAGGAAGTTC
The DNA here is from genome assembly GCA_011049795.1 of Porticoccus sp. The sequence continues at coordinate 8,854 of DRHD01000111.1, read as the reverse complement.
AATGCGAGTACTAATCTTAGTTGCTTTTACTGTTTTCATGACTTCGAGCGCAACCAGTAACGATCTTTTCTCTGGTGAAAATCTGATTCAACCAATGCCTCTTCCAGAGGATTCATGGGTTGCTTACGAAAAGCAAGATGGTAGTGTTTACACGCGGATGTGGGCAAAAAATGATAGAAAGGATCAATTAATGACTTCTATTTTCAGACGAACTCCAAATAGAAGTGTTATTGATGAAAAATCAATTGATGACGAATCTGGCAAAGAAAAATGTAAAAGTTTCAATGCATCTGAATCTTCAAGTGTAATTGAGCACGGCTATTCCTCTCTGACATGGAGGTCTTCATGCAGCACGGGTAACGGTTCTTCTATAGTTGTGTTACATAAGGCAATATCAGGCAGAGACTCTTTTTATCATATAAGACGAATTTGGAACTCCGGCTATACTCAAGAACAGATGGAGCTCTGGAAAAAATATTTCTTAACTATTTACACTTGTGATACACGCTCTACTGAATCTAATAGTTGTCCAGGTGGATATAGCCAAGTAAATTAAAAACATAACAAGGCGGTGTAGCGCGCCTTCGGTTGGACTCAGCACTGCGAGCTTCGCCGCTAACCAAAATGTTAATAGGTATTAAATGAAGGCAATCGCCAAAATTCTTCGAATAATGTGTTGCCGGGCAATACTTAGTGGTATCGGCGCGCTTATATTTATTATGTCTATGGAGGCAGAATAAAAAGGTGACGGAGGGATTATTTTTTGATCAGTTTGGTTGATTTTTAATCCCTTCGTCACCTTTAAACTGCGCTAATGCGCGCCGCTGTTTGAGGCGTTAGGCATGCCAGAAAACGAATTATTTTGACATGAATAGAGGGACATATGATGACGTTAATGAAAAAACTAGGTGCAGAATTTATTGGTACATTTTGGCTTGTGCTTGGAGGATGCGGTAGCGCTGTTTTAGCAGCTGCATTTCCAGGTGTAGGTATTGGCTTGTTGGGTGTTTCCTTGGCTTTCGGGCTTACTGTATTAACAATGGCATTTGCTATAGGCCATATATCTGGATGCCATCTAAATCCTGCTGTATCGATTGGTCTTTGGTCAGGTGGAAGGTTTTCGAGTGCCGAACTCGGCCCCTACATTGTTGCACAAGTCGCAGGTGGTATTGCTGGGGCTGCAATTTTATACGTTATTGCTAGTGGCCAAGCAGGTTTTGATGTAACGGCCGGTTTCGCCTCGAATGGTTATGCCGAGCATTCTCCTGGTGGTTATAGTTTGACTGCTGCACTAGTAACTGAAATAGTTATGACCTTTATGTTTTTAATAATTATTTTGGGCGCAACAGATAAACGCGCACCACAAGGTTTTGCTCCTATTGCTATTGGACTCGGCCTTACCCTTATTCATCTCATCAGTATTCCTATTACGAACACATCAGTTAATCCGGCGAGAAGTACAGGTGTTGCAATATTTCAGGGAGGCTGGGCCGTATCACAATTATGGCTTTTTTGGATTGCGCCTATCGTAGGTGCTATCTTTGCTGGGGTCGTCTACCGCTGGTTCGAAGATGAAGAAAAGGCCTAACAAAATACGGACCAGTCGTGACAGCCTTACGGCTAGCGCTGTGCTTGGCGTTAAGCATTATGGAGAAGCTAGTGCCAATTACAGGTGAGTGTTTTTGTGGGGTCAAAAGGAAACTGGAAAGTCATGCCGGAAGGGGTTGCCCAAGTTGAAGAGTGGCCGCCATAAAATGCTAAAAAAGGCAATTAAAAATCGCCCACAAAAAACGTGGACTGGGCTCGTTAACGCTCGCCTTTTATTTCGTCGTTAGGAAAATTAATCAGTATCAATAATGATGCGCTTATTCCTGAAAGCAAACGGTGTGATAGCGCCAGGCTTTAAGTTTGTTGGACCAGAAGTCGATAGAGAGTCCTGCTTTTAGTTTTAGTTGCTCTAAAAACTGGGTTTGATCAGGTATAGATTCCCATACGGTGGGAAGAAATGTGGCGCGGTGGCTGCCCTTCTCAATGACCAGCCCATCCTTGCCTGGTACCAGTTGAGCTAGCAGGTCAGCTTCGCTTGAAAATGAGAGGGGCATTGGTTCTGTAAGAGCGGATATTTCGATATGTAACTCTGCCACTTCTTCTCGGGTGATAGCTGGGAATCGGGGGTCCTCAAAGGCCGAGGCCGCAGCATGTTGTACCGTATCAACCACTAAGGGTTGAGTTGCTTCTAGCGCACCAATACAACCGCGTAATTTACCTTTTTTTCGAAGGGTCACGAAACTGGAAGCCTGTTGTTTTAGGGCCGGGCTGAAGACAGTTTCATCTATCTGTAAATCGCGTTCAAAAAGAAGTCGGACTTGAATGCTTTCTCGTGCTAATGACAGTAGTTTTTGTTGATCTTCATCCGATAATTTAATAAATGGCATAAGCTCCGTATCCCACCACACGATCCCTGTCCCCTGTATTTTTATTCACAGAACTTCCATTGGTATAGCTGCTAGTTATAGCGTCCCAGGAGTTTTTCAGGCCAATCGTTTTGATGGACATCCTTTCGTTGTTGGCTAGCCTCAGCAGGCCATTGATTGCGTTGCAACCGCAGGCTTGTGAACCCGTGATTCGGCCATCTAGTTGCTCGATCATGGCGGTGGTTTCTTGATCAAGACGCTGGGCTTCTTGGTAGGGGTGATAATGGCTGAGATCAGAGCTGATCACAACCAGTGTTTCATCACCACCCCAGGCGCAACGCAATACTTCAGCTACTTGGTCGGGTTTGGCATCACCAACAACCAGTGGTAATAACAGGAAATCATCAAGTATTTGTTGCAGAAAGGGCAGCTGTACTTCCAGGCTATGCTCAAACTGGTGGGCTTCGTCTTTGATGTTTATCAGAGATAGTTTTAGTAGTGCAGAAATTCCGTCGCGATCTACAGGAATGTCACCGAGGGGCGTACAAAAAGTGGTTGCTGACGGTGCGGCTAAACCACTTAGGGGAACGTGATGAGAGGGGCCGAGAAGAACGACCCGAGACAGTCGGTGGGAAATAGGTTTTAGCAATTGGTAGGCGCTGGCGGCTATGGCACCTGAGTAAATATACCCGGCATGGGGAACAATCAATGCCTTGGGTATGAGTGCCGGCTCATTGGTTGTGCTCAAAAAACTATCCACCTGTTCCTGCAGGATTTTGGGATTCTCTGGGTAAAAAATACCCGCAACAGCGGGCTCTCGGCTTAGCATATTAATAACCACACTTATTAAATGGGCTATAACTATATAGTGCTTTTGGTAATAATTTGAAAGCCGAGATAATGCATTTCGAGAGGTATTTATGGCTGTGTCGCCGCCTGTTACACATCCCACCAAGTATTGGCACCTGCTCGATGATGGTCGCCTGCAATGCGATGTTTGTCCCCGAGAGTGTAAGTTGCACGAGGGGCAGCGGGGGTTGTGCTATGTGAGAGGGCGCGAGGGTGATGAAGTTGTACTTTACAGCTATGGTCGCTCCAGCGGGTTTTGCGTCGACCCCATTGAAAAAAAACCACTGAATCATTTTCTGCCGGGTAGTTCGGTGCTGTCCTTTGGTACAGCAGGCTGCAATTTGGCTTGTAAATTTTGTCAGAACTGGGATATGAGCAAATCCCGAGAGATGGACACTCTGGCGGATACGGCAATGCCTGTCAGATTAGCAGAGACGGCGGTTGAGTTGGGCTGCCAAAGTATTGCATTTACCTACAATGATCCGGTGATTTTTTTGGAGTATGCCGTGGATGTGGCAAAGGCCTGCCGGGAACGGGGTGTCAAAAGTGTGGCTGTCAGTGCCGGTTATATTCAGGACGCACCACGCCGTGAATTCTTTCAACACATGGATGCCGCCAACATTGACCTCAAAGCGTTTACTGAATCATTTTACAAAAAAATCTGCGGTGGCAAGCTGGCAAATGTGTTGGAGACACTCCGATACATCGTGCATGAAACGGATGTGTGGTTAGAGCTAACGACGTTGATTATCCCCGGTGAAAATGATTCAGACACAGAGTTGGATGCCATGACTGCCTGGGTGGTAGAAAATTTGGGGCCAGACGTGCCGATGCATTTTTCTGCTTTTCATCCAGACTGGAAAATGCAGGATATTCCTGCAACCCCACCAGAAACACTCACCAACGCTCGGCAAATTGCCATGAAAAATGGTGTGCATTATGCCTACACTGGCAATGTGCACGATCGGGCAGGTGGCAGTACATTTTGCCCTTCCTGTCGGGAGCTGATTATTGAGCGTGATTGGTACCAGTTAGGTTTTTGGGGGTTGAATGAGCAGGGCTGTTGTCATACTTGTGGCGGAAGTATCGCGGGTACCTTTGAAGCAACACCGGGTGATTGGGGCTCGCGGCGAGTGCCGGTCAAGTTGCTACGTTAAATATTTAAACAAAACTTTTTTACAAAACAGGGTCTAAACAATCAATACTTGACCGAATGGTTAGGTAATAACGGTTTGATTTGTTAACGCCGTTGTTGCCAGCTCTTTTTTTTGTCAGCTACTCGTTCACTCATTACTAAGAGAAAATAATAAGGACATCACCATGAATGGTCTTTCTGGAATCTGTCACCGACTTCATCAACGAGTTCTAAGTTATCTGAGTTGTTTTGAGGGTATTGCCCCGCTATTGTTACGAATTTTCTTGGCGCCCATTTTCATTCTGGCGGGCTATGGAAAATTGCAGTTGGGTGCAGAAAATGTGGGGTTTATTGAAAGGCTAACGGCAGACCCGAATGTGGTTGCTTGGTTTGGCAACCCCGATTGGGGGTTGGGTTTACCCATGCCGGAAGTGTTAGCGCTGATGGCTGGCTGGACAGAATTTTTAGGTGGTTGGTTCTTGTTGTTCGGGCTGTTGACCCGCCTTATTAGTATTCCTCTGATGTTAACGATGATAGTGGCGGCCACTACAGCACATTGGTCCAATGGCTGGCATGCATTACCTGAAGCAAAGCTAACGGTACCTTGGGAATGGCGAGTAGACCTGATTGATGATGCCCTGGAGCGTAAAAGTCGAGCAGTATCTATTCTTGAGGCGCACGGGAATATTGATTACCTGACGGAGGCGGGTTCATTTACTGTGTTAAAAAACGGAATAGAGTTTGCCGCCACTTATTTTATTATGTTGCTTAGCCTGTTGTTTACAGGAGGCGGTCGCTTCACGAGTGTGGATTATTGGTTGACTCGAGCACTAAACCCGAGAGAGTGACCTCCAAAAGGCAGTTTAATCGCGGTGTCTAAATACACCACATTCTGCGTAACACACATCGTATTGTCGAGAGGGCCGCGGTTTTCTCATCCCGTGCTATAATCCCGGCCCTTTCTAGTCCATGGTCCGAAATCGGGCCATCCTGTACCGGCAATATTATGAGCGAACAGAACAACCAGACCCCTAGTCAGACCTCCAAGGACAGTCAACAAAAACAATCGGGCCGTCGTGGCCGTCGGCGTCGTGGTGGAGGTGCTAAACCTACCGCTACCGAATGGGATTTGTCACAATTCGAAGTAGAGCCTGAGGCCGGTAAAACACGGTTTCACGACATGGGCCTGCCTTTGCCATTAATGCACGCCATTGCTGACCTGGGTTTTAAATATTGCTCACCGATTCAAGCACGCTCATTGCCTTACACCTTGCGTGGCCACGATGTGGTGGGTAAAGCGCAGACGGGCACCGGAAAAACGGCAGCTTTTCTGGCGACGATTATTACTGAGTTACTCACCAATCCCGTGGATGATGAGCACTTTGCCGGTGAAGCTCGCGCCCTAATTATTGCGCCTACCCGTGAGTTGGTGATGCAGATTGCGGATGATGCCAAGCTCCTTTGTAAATACACCGAGCTGAAAGTACATACGTTGGTCGGTGGTATGGATTACGACAAACAAAAGCGTCACTTACAAGAAAGCCTCTGCGATATTTTGGTTGCCACCCCTGGGCGCTTGCTGGACTTTGCGGGTAGTCGTGATGTTTACCTCGATCGCACTGAGATTTTGGTGCTTGATGAAGCAGACCGGATGCTGGATATGGGCTTTATTCCCCAGGTACGACGTATTGTCCGCCTGACACCTCACCGGGACAATCGTCAGACCATGTTCTTTTCTGCAACCTTTACCCCCGAAGTTATGAGACTGGCTGAGCAGTGGACAGTTGATCCTACCAGTGTCGAAATTGAGCCGGAGAATGTGGCTACTGATACGGTTAACCAGAAAGTATTTATTACCTCTAAGAATGAGAAATTCCAACTGCTTTACAACTTGATCAGTCAAGATGAGGTGGAAAGTGTGATCGTCTTTGCTAACCGTCGTGATCAATGTCGTCGATTGCAGGAAAAGCTGAAAGGGAAAGGTTTTAGTGTTGGGTTACTGTCGGGTGAAGTGCCTCAAGGTAAGCGAGTTAGAACACTGGAAGATTTTAAATCTGGCAAACTGAAGGTGTTGGTTGCTACCGATGTAGCGGGCCGGGGTATCCATATTGATGGTGTTAGTCATGTGGTGAATTACACTCTGCCAGAAGAATCAGAAGATTATGTCCACCGCATTGGTCGTACAGGACGTGCGGGGAAAACGGGTACTTCCATCAGTTTCGCTTGTGAAGATGATGCCTTCCTATTGGAACCCATACAGGAATTGTTGGGCAGAAAATTGGACTGTGAGCAACCTGACGAATCCTTGATGAAAAAGTAAGGTCAACTTGTCTTAAGGGGCCAGTTTGTTAGGGCTTGGCTCCATACGCTCCAGCCAGAATGACGTGGCTCCGATCACGGATGCTGGCATAGTGAACAGGTTTAAAACCGGTATGGCGGTGGCAATCAATACGCTGCCACCAAAGCTGAGTGATACCAAACGTCGGCTCCTTAATTCTTCCCGTAACTGAGCGAACCCAACTTGGTTATTGTCTGCAGGATAGTCCAAATACTGTAGTGCTAGAGACCAGGCCCCCCAGAAAAAAGCTATGGCGGGTCCCAGCAGATTTAAGACGGGTATAAAAGACAGTGCCAGGGTCAATAACAACACACCGATAATTCTCGGTAAAAAATATCCCAATTTGATGAACTCTCGTTTCACCGAGCGTCCGGCAAGAGCTAATAGCTGCTTGCCTGTCTTGGTCGATGAGCGATGGTTGTTCGTCAGTACCTCTTCGACTCGTTCGGCCAATGGCCCGTAGAAGGGTGACGCCAGAATATTTCCGAAGATGGAAAAACAGTAGCCGTAGACCAAAAAGAGAAAACCGCCGAAGAGTATCCAAAAAAGCCAGGCAACAAAGCCCAGCCACTCGGGAATTTTATCGGTAAGCCATGAGAGCAGGGTGCCAACTTGCTCCACCGCCAGCGCGGTCAGACCAATAAATAGAACAATATTGATGAGCAGTGGACCAATGACGAACCATCGAATCTTTGGATGGTTGAGCAGCCTTAATCCCTGAAATAAATATTCGGGGCCACTTTGAAGGGGTTGTGCCATTAGGTATCCTTAATTCGGTATGGGCTATCAGCCCTGAATATCATGTTATTGTAAGATTGTGGGTCTAGAATCATCAAATAGGGATTTATTTTTTAACGGAGAATAATAATGAAAACGTTGTTTAAGATTTTAGCGGGTTTGGCCGTAGTGCTGCTGATCGTGATAGTGGTTGGGGTGCTTAATCTTGATAAGGGTATTAAGGCGATTGTAGAAACAGTCGGACCTGAGCTGACCAAATCAAGTGTAACGTTGAGAGATGTGGATTTGTCGCTCACCTCAGGGGAAGGGAGCTTGTTTGGTTTGGTGGTAGGAAATCCGGCAGGATTTAAAACCAAGAATGCGTTTTCATTGGGTGAAATCTCCCTTGCGATTGACCCCGCATCAATAACCACCGATACCATCATCATCAATAGTATTCGAATTATTGCGCCTGAGATCACCTACGAGTCCCTAAAGGGTGGGACCAATCTTGATCAGCTGCAGAAGAATGTTGAGCAGGCGATTGGAGCCAGTAGTGGTGGTGCCGCTACCGAAACCAAGGGGGGTGATGAGGAAGCCTCAGCCAAGAAGCTTATTATTCGGGATTTGACGATTACGGGCGGAAAAATTAGCTATAGCAATGCGTTGCTGGGCAGCAGGTCCATCAGCTTGCCATTGCCGCCGTTACATTTGACGGGTATTGGTGAGAAATCGGGAGGTGCCAGTGCGGGCGAAGTTGTTAATCAGGTGCTTGGGGCGATCAATAAGAGTGCCGCTAGTGCTGTAACTAACTCCGGGGCACTTAAAGATACCGCTGAACAGGTAAAAAAATCTGTGAAGGAAAAATTGAGTGGCTGGACTGCCACTTTCAAGAAAGACTAACGTTTTTAGGGTTTTCTATTACTGAATAGAGGTCGATAGTAAAGGCTGCCACACATTAAGCGTGGCAGCCTTTTTACGTCCGGCATATTCGATATTTTTTACCAACGATTTCTTCCATCTGGTGTCCATACTTAACAGTGAGTAGAGGAAGACTGGTTGAAGAGGTTGGATAGATGACGCTTGTGAGGCCGTACACAACAGGTAAAGTATCCCATTCCGGGGCTGTCGCCATATTACTGCTGGTGTTGTTTTGCCCGCTGGTATCCAGCTCGCCCGTGGAAAAAAATGGTTTCGTTGTGATAGATCCGTTGATTCCTATCAATGAAATCTATAGCGGTGGGCCCGCTCGCGATGGTATTCCTGCGTTGGATCACCCGGTGTTTGTCCAGGCTTCCGAGGCCGCATTTCTTTCACCTGATGACAAGCTGCTGGGGGTGGATTTCAACGGTGCCATAAAAGCCTACCCGATCGGTATCCTGAATTATCACGAATTGGTTA
>DRHD01000110.1 GCA_011049795.1 Porticoccus sp. | reverse complement strand
CCTTAGTTGAAGGTAAATATGCCAGCGGCCCAATCTACGCCGAGGTTTATCATCAAAAAGAATTGCGCTGGATTCGTAAAGTGTGTGAATGCACCAAGAAAACCAAGCCATTCTGGGCGCCAAGCCGGGCCAAACAAACGCCGGCAGAAATCACCCAATTTACCGGCGCCGCTTCAGAACGTTGAAGCACTCATCCAGGTTTAATTCAGTGGGGTCAGACTCGAGTGGCACTTACTTAAGCCCGTCATCCCCGTGCAGGCGGGGATCCAGCTTGGCACGGTGCTACTTTTAGACATGGATTCCCGCCTGCGCGGGAATGACGGCAAGTATGGTGGGGTGGGTTTTTCCTTAAGTAAGTGCCATTCGGGTCAGACTCGATTGATTTGCACCAGATCTGCTATTGGCAGCACATAACCGAAGTTAGAGCCTGGCAATTGCCGGGCTTTTTGATGTCTGTTGTGGAGCGCTAAGCTGCCGTTTTTTAGCTAAATAAAATTAGTTAGGTGTGCTGATGTCCGTTGTTGAAAAGTAAAGCTGCCGTTACAATACATGTAATATTGTTAGATTCCTATGGCGGTTCATGACCCCAGGCTGTGTGAAAACTCCGAGCAGATGAAACTATTGTCGAAAATATACCTAATAACGTGATCGAGAGAGCATTCTTTTGTTACTTCCCCGATAAAAACTAAACGAAGTGACTGTGCGCACGATAAAATATTTTCAAAAATAGTTTTCACACAGTCTGGACCCTTTTCTGCCATTAAATCAATTGTAAAAGTAACTAAATCAGTTTCGAAATACAGCTTTATGTGGGCGCTGTATTAGTGGCATACTGACTACCATTAGTTTACCCGGCCAGAGGTTTCCATGCTCCTTGACATTAAGATCTTTATACTGAAATGCATAATGTTTTTCGTAAAACTTGTGCTTCGTTTCTTGCCAATTCGCACGCCTATTATTACCTATGGTCCCGGTAGCTCCGAGCAACTGTGTGAAATGATCTATCATGCCGATGTCAAAAAACTGCTTATCATCACTGATAGCGTCATCGTCAGCATCGGCTTAATTGAGGGTATTAAAGAGTGTCTGTCAAAACACAACATTGAGTACGCCATTTATTCCGACGTGGTACCCGACCCGACCTTTAAAGTGCTCGATGACGGACTGAGCTTTTTCAGACAGAGCAAGTGTGATGCAATACTAAGTGTTGGCGGAGGCTCCTCCATTGATGCAGCAAAGGTTATTGCCCTTGCAGCCAATAACAGAAAAACCCCGATTGAGCTTACTGGCTACACGAAGGCCAACAAACCCTCAGTACCCCTATACATTATCCCAACCACAGCGGGCACTGGCTCTGAAGTCACAGGTCTTGCCGTTATCAGTGATTCTGTGAGTCATCAAAAATGTACCATCGCCGACCCAAAAGTTATTCCACTGGCTGTGGCTTTAGACCCCTTATTAATGACCGGCATTCCCGCTACCATTACCGCCGAAACCGGTATGGATGCACTGACCCACGCCATAGAATCTTATATATCAACCGCTGCAACAGTCGAGTCAGACCAGCATTCAATCGCCGCTATACGGATGATATTCAAATATTTACCACAAGCCTATAAAGATGGCGGCAATGTTGATGCCAGAGGCGCAATGGCGCTAGCCTCCTGCTATGCAGGCTTTTCTTTCAGACGCACACTGGTTGGCTATGTTCATGCCATTGCCCATCAGTTTGGCGGCATGTACGGCACGCCTCATGGTTTAGCTAACAGTATTGTTCTACCTTATGTGCTGGAATTCTCCAGAGATAGTATTTCAACACGTCTGGCCTCTCTTGCCGTCATTTTAGAGTTTGGCGATGCAACAGAGTCTGATAGCGCTTTAACTCAAAAATTCATTGATAAAGTGCACGACTTAAAAGAACAGCTAGGCATACCAAACCAGTTAGAGTCCCTAGCTCAACAAGACATCCCTCTTATCGCCGATGCCGCATTAAAAGAAGCCCGATTCCAATATGCTGTACCCAAGTATATGAGCAAGGAGCAATGTGAAGCGCTTATCTCGAAAATGCTCATGGATACCCAACCCTCTTTAAATCACACATAAAGGGCAATCATGGTGGTGGCAAATCAATGCACACCACTGTCTCGCCTCAACGTGGGATCTATAGTGCCAAAGCTGCTGGCTAATGGATGTGTGCGAGCGTGCTTTGAAAGTGTGTTTTTGCTTGCGCTGTGTGTGATCAGGGTAAGCATCTCCTTTGGAAAAATCTGCTGCTTGGAACTAACTTGTTGATTTTATTGCAATCTGTTGGATAAAACCTGCAATCGTAAGCCTATATGAATATTGACAAACCGCTTTAAATCCAGCCTAATTGCCCCGATTATTCAATCCATCGTTGTTACAGTGAAAACAGTATGAGCCAGTATCAGCCCACATTAGTTGATGAGTACGTATTTATTGCGTGGTCTCACTTCGTGTGCACGAGCTCCTCATACCAGGATATTTTCAGTGGTGAAGACGACGATCCTGCAGATTCCCCTTTTCAATAACGTCCAACGTTGTTGTTAAAACATCTTTGATTACTATTGGCTAAATTCACAATTGGTGGCTCTCCTCCCGGG
>DRHD01000109.1 GCA_011049795.1 Porticoccus sp. | reverse complement strand
TTGCACAACCACCAAGGCAGCAACGGTAATGGTACTGCTCAGGCAGATGAATCTTTTCTTTACAACGAGCGCATTTCCAAAAGCTTATTTGTTCTACGCCTACTACACTAAGCATTGTCATTCCAAAGATGGAACCTATAGCCCTCGGCAGTTTGGATTCAATCCTGTGCTTGGCCCAATGCCCACACTTACAGCGTAGGTATTTGAATCGTAAGAAGTTAATGCGGTTCATACGCTGTAATCATCTTGCCGCAACCTGACCCATCCTCGGCCATGACACCGAAGGCACCCCTGCTGCTTACAACAACGATCATGCAATTGATCCGGTGGGGTTACATCTCCTCCGCAATTTCTGCATGTCCAATGAACGAATCTTTCCCGTGGCTGATCAAGAGATTCCAAGGTAGGGGTATTATATTCTGGAATAGTTGTTACCTTTTTAGTAGCCCTTCCTCCACACGCATCGCACTTTATTGGCTTCATACCTCACCGCCTTTAATTCAATTGAATAAATGGGTACTACTTACCAACGATAGCGGCGAGTACCGTACCAAGACGAACTCGCTTTATGTCTCATCTTCTCCATTTTCCACAAGATGTTTTTTAACAACGCAATTAATGCGTCATCGAACTTCATTTTCTGTGGCAAGTCTGTTGCAGAAGTCATCAGGTAATTGATCGCGTGAGCCAGTGTCCTAGGATTATCTTTTGCCTGTCCAAGTAACATATTGCATTGGCCACAAAGCAATCCTCTGACTTTACCTGTCGCATGATCATGATCAACAGTAACGTCTATCCTTTGCCCTTCGATCTTTTTGGAGAATCCCTTTTGGCAGATCACACACGTCAGGTTTTGTTTGCGAAGCAAGCGCACATAGTCAGACGAAGTTAGTCCATGCTTCTTAATGTTCTTGTTTGAGAAGTCTGACAGCAATGTTTCAATTTGAAACTCTCGTTCAACCTTTTCATCTGCTCGTCTTTTCTTCCCAAATACACTACTGATTCTAGAATTCACCTTGATAACCCCAACTTTTTTTACACATACCCTTATTATATACACTTTAGAAAAGCGAAACCTCGTTTTGGTGGGGTGTGGGTGAAAAGTTGGGACGTTGTTCATCGGTACATCCCCGCTCTCTTTCGCCGCCGCAGCCATCCTCTTCCTTCGCAAATGCAATGACCTTTCCTGAACAGGATGCCGTAACAAACGGTGCAGATCCCATGCCTTTGATCATGATACGGAGTCGTGTAGATATTGCTGCAGGACTTAACTAAACACTGCCATTGATGGAAATCTTCTCTTCCAAGCTTGTCCGTTGTTCGGCCCAGCATCGTTGAGAACTTGCAGCCACAGATAGGGCAATGCGGCATCGAAATGAATCCCCTGAATGCTATTGATCTATTCACATGGATATTGCTTGACGAGCAGTAGCTAAACCTATTTAGATAGCGAGCCATTCTTATTGAGAACTTGCTTGGATTCTTTCTCATCTCCGCACCCATCCTTTGTTACGGCACTTCTTGCACGGCCAAATCCAATTGATTATCCAAATACATGACGAGCAATCTACATGCATTTGACTACCGGTGTATGTGAATTGATGCCGACATCTAGGACATCTTTGCGCTTCGTATCCGATTTGACTGCTGTTTGTCCCTACTGCAATTAGGTAGAATATCGCTTGGCATTCCTGGCATATCATTTCGACTTGACTCATACCCGCCTCCATCCTCTGCTCTTGCAGCTATCGCAGATAACCAATGTGACTTTATCGTTAATGATTTCAGTATGCGCCGGGACATATCCCCGCCCCAAACACGTCAGGCATGCAGTATGTCTCTGGCCCTGAGACTGCACGGGAAAGATGTACTCGCAGCCTATAATCATGCACTGCCATTCGTCCCACACTCCGCTGAGAATGCTTGGAGTTCTCATCCTTGTGAACCGAGAATGACAATGAGAGCATGACTCACGCGAGAGATACTTCCCACGATTACCAATCCATATGACGCTATGTGGTTTGTGAATATAGTCCTGCCTATTCAGATGAGTCGCTATACGAATAAGCTGCCTGAGCTTTATGGTTCGTTCTGCTTGGCTTAAGTTGCTCATACCCGCATCCATCCCCGTCCATTGCAACGATGATGGCAGGTCATTTGCTGCCCAGAACAATAAAGGCAGAGGATATGTCTATTGGCTACATGATTCACAGAGAATTCTATGAAGCATCTTTTGAGCATGCACTTCCAGATATCCTTTCCAACGAATGAATTGCGATGCAGGAACTTGGTATGCTTCGATCCACAGCGCGGGCATCTTTCCCTAGAAACAAACGCTCCATATCGATGGCCTATATTATTCGATGCCCCATACCAGTTACGAACCACACGCTTGCGGTTCATCTGACGGGCATAAGCCTTTAATGATTTCGATGCTGGCGACTTACGGAATCCAAGGGGCTGCCATTGCTCTTTCATGTTCGAAACCATCCTTTGCCATTACAGCTACGGCATGAGATTCTAGGTATCAAGAAGGTTCCCTGACAGATGCAGCGGGTATGTACTTGTTGCTGGCGCACGTTCATGTGCATACAGGTTATGCACGTAAAGTATTTAAGCGTTGAAGTTTCGACTACCTTTCTAGAGTTACACCCGCAATCCTCGCACCGGATGTTTTCTTCTTTCATCATCGCCGCCACCATCCCCTGCCAGAACAAAAGCTGCAAGTACCAGTAGGAAATACCCCACGGCCATGACAGGCAGTACAAGCTGTATGCCTTTGATCTATAGGCATGACATCGAATACCCTTCGGCATTCTCTTATTCCACAGCGCCATTCGTCCATGATCCTACGTCTTAACGGAACATCAACGACTACCAGATATGTGAATCTAGATAGGCAGTGAGGGCATTTAGGCCGGGAAAGGAATTGACCACCACGATTACCTATCCAGAACACGCCATTTCTTTTAGCAATGAATTCATTTTCATTGAGCTTGGCAGCACGGAGGACTAGATTCTGATGTGCTTGGCTTCTCATATCCGCATGAACCTCCTGCCTAATCCTCTATCCAGACTTGAGAATCTAATGTGACTCTGGTTCGGTGTATCGAACCAAATTCCACAGGTGTCACATTCCCATCTGGCATTCACTCTCAGGAGATGTGGACTCGCTTTATTGGCCAGGGTACTTATCAGCATCAGTCCATCTATATCCATAAGAGGTATCGGCTTAACGTTCTTTTTAGAATGGCACTCGGGACACACAGGCTCATCAATGATCAGCCGATACTCTTTGTACTCAACAAGGCGGTATGGATAACTCATAGCCGCATGAATCCTTCAGAGGTTTTGATGTGGCATTGCTCTGGAGTCTGGAAATATACCAGGCAAGTTTCACAGTGCCAATAGGTTTTTGATCTTCTAGGTCCAGCGTGTGGCATCATTATCCCGATCCCGATATCGATCACAAGAAATACATGCTTAGACGATCCACAGCTAGGACACTTAGGGGTATCAGATATAAGACTGACGCCCAGATAATTCATATGTTTGCCGATGCTGCCTCCCATTGTTTTTCTCATAGTCTGATGAACCCCCTTCGGGAATGATCCCCTTCGGTTAATACAATATGGCTCTGCTCTGGCGTAGTGAATGATGTATTGCACAGGTCACAATCCCAACGCTGAACGTATCGTTTGGGACATAACGCCCCAGTCCCTACACGCTGTTTGAAAGGCCTGAAGCCTTTCACTGGGACGTTGGTCAATCTTATTATAGGGACGTTGGTCAATCTTATAGGTAGAGAGCCTTGTATCCCTCGAATCCCAGCCGTGAATATATGGTCAGTCTGATGACATACGGGACACTTAGGCTCATCCTGAATGAATGCCGTACCTGCGTAGCGTACCTTTAGCGCATAAGATATGCTGACATCTCGATGTTTCATAGTCTCATCCACCTATGCCCATGGTTGTTGTCACCCTTATGCCTGAGAACGATGTGGCTTTGCTGTGGGGTATAGAAAGATACCTGACATGAATCACAATCCCAAAGCGATTGAGTTCTGTATGGGCTAACGAACGGAAAGCTCTGAGGAATTGCAGCTTCATTGGCGTAAAATACTCGCGTAGATAATCCACAGCAGGGACAATGAGGATGGTCAATGATTAAATCCATGTCTATATACTGAACAAGAGCGGAGAAGTAATGGCTCCCGGTTCGACGTTTCATAGTCTCACCCATCCCTTACCGAAACAGTGACTACAGATAAAGCCATATCCATAACAGAACATGCAGAGAGTATGTCTTTGCCTATGGGCTTGAATAGAAAAGTGAGAGTGACAACGACGTACACAGCACATCCAAACATCCCTCTTGCCTATAAACGAATCACTACTCCGAGCCATGTGGATAGTATGTTTGGATTGACAGCGGGGACATGATGGTCTGGAAACAAATGATTTGTCATGAATACCTATTGGATGTTGGGACATAAGGCGATTGATCATTGTGTCCTTCTTGTTCAGTCGTTGGACATAAGCCAGAAAGTATTTGCTCGGCGGCTTTCTTTTTTTCATAGTCTCACGAATCCTGCATCTGAATAGCGAATGCATTCTCGTGGTGTATGGAACCAAACCTCATACCGATCACAGTCCCAGGTAGTCCCTTCGTTCTGATATATATCGCCCCTCTTATGGGCTGGGACTGTGAGAATAACCTTATTATTCTTCCTGCATATAGGACACTGGGGTTCCCCTTGGATTAAAGAAGTCCCTATATATGTTACGTACCTGAAATGATTCCGAGAGAATCCTTGTTTCATAGAGAATCCTTGTTTCATATTCGTATGAATCCTTTGCCAGTATTGATTACGATGTGGCTCTGCTCTGGTATTCGAAACCAGACTTTGCAATCTTGACAACTCCATCGAAAAAGCGGGTCCATTAAGATGAAAGAGGAATATCCCATTGTCATCACAAAGACATTGCTTCCACACTTAGGACAGTAGGGAGCAGAAAAGATTAATCTTCCGTTCGAATATTGAACATAAGTGAAGGATGAGTGGCTCGTGCCTCCCCTGTGTGCGCTGGACCCCCTAGTCACTTGAGCCATGGCATCTCTTTCTCGGCATCACTCATGTCCAAATGCGGTGAGCCATTTAATGGGTCCTCATTCTTGAACATGCGTTTGCCACTTGCCATTTGCAGGTTCCACCGTTGGCGTACATCTTCCAGCAATTCAATTGCAAAGCCACGGCCATCTTCAACAGGTAGGTACCACATGGTCGGGTCAATTACCGATGCCCGCAGGAAGGTATGTGAATATGTCTTGCGCCCCTGACTATCGAAATTCTCAGGGAGATGGTTGGCAGTGGCTTTGAAATAGATAGTGGCACACGATACGCCACGCTCAACCCAATGAATTTCTGTAGGGCGTACAAGGAAATTGAATATCTGGCTGTTGGTTGGGTCTCTGACAAAGCCAGTAGAAACCGCGTCCTCACTGAGTTCGGTCATGATGAAGTTGTTCACGACCTTCCACAGTCCTCTATTAAAACTATAATAAGTATCCATAGTTTATGATACCTCCGAGATGAGAAGTTATGTTACTGGATTGTTCTTTCGCAAGTAACCAATGGCGTAGATCCTGGCGATAGTGAATGCCTTGTGCCATGAGATACATTTGTTGAGGACCACCCCACTCCAATAGTCCTTGCCGTATACCTGAATACGGACATTGTCCATGGTTCTGAGTTCATAAAATGGTGGGCTTCCATCAAGGGTTTTGTCCAACTTGAATTGAACCCCCGGTAATTCCTTGCAAGTAAAGACTGCGACCGCATGATGATTAATACTATTGGGTGGCTTGACATAGTATCGCTCGTCCACTGTGACAAAGGTATGCTCCCTTTTAACTGTGCCTTTCAGCAAGCTTTTACGGGTGCTGAGATCAGCCAGCAGTTCGAAGATCAATTCTTTGGGATCTTCGGTTGCCCAAACAAAAGGGTCTATGATGTCTGCTCTGTTAATCACTATGCTGAACCGACAGGTTCTCCTGCGGCGGGTATTGGCAGTAAATCTGGCAGAGATATAGCAGGCGTTCTGATGATATAGAAACCCGTGGTGTATGACGAATTGCTGTGGGTGGTTAATCAGCATGGCAATTACTCGGAAAGAAGTCTTTCGAATAAAACTTTGAATAAAACTTCGGTTACTGCCTGTCAGATAGAAAGTCTGAGAGAATTGATAAGGGCTTGGATTAACTAAGAGCCACGGGCTTTCTGGTTCTTCAATTGGATTAATCATTAGCTCACCTCCAGGAGTCTATGTTAATGGCTGGTATCGAACCTGCGGTTATTGTACCCGTGATATACCAGCCCTATTTTCTTATGGCCTTTCAGGATCAGTTTGAGATCATCGGTGCCACCATTCACAAAGCCTGCTCGCCGTAATTGATTGTTGTTCTTGAATACCCGTGCGAATAGATCCTGGTCTTGGTTAATTAAATGGTCCCAGATTCCTCCCTCTGATAATACGATATATAGATTGGGTGGCATGGGATGCCAGAGATTACTCGGGGCATTGGTCCTTGCCATAATCATTGGGACCATTTTTGAATAGGTGAAGAACGTCATTTCAGGGTGCATCAATGCCAGCTTGATCCACCTTTCCAGATACTCACTGTCAAAGAAATCCCCACTGTCATGTATCCTGACGAACTTGGGCTTGCGCCTGCACAGTTCGGCATGCAGGGTATCAACCATCTTCTCCCCTGAACGTGCCAGCTTGAGCCTTTCTTCTTGTACGTCCCTGACTCTGCTGGAACGATACCAGCCCTGTTGTGCGTAGCATCCGATTATGCATTTGCCTGCTCCAGGACAGGTAAATAATCCAGATCGAGAACGGTGGGCAGGCAGTCCAAAGGTCAGAAGCTTCCTGCCGTAATGCTTGTACTTCTTATTGCCTGTGCTGAAGAAGTCTTTACGCATTGGCACCCTCCTCTGGCTCTGTTCCAAAGCCCATAAGAGCTTCAGCCATGGCCATTGTGGCTGTCGAAACTATATGTGCCTCCATTACATGCACCTGCTTGTCTGTGATGAGGTTATAAATCGCCTCGACCTCGACCGCATGCTTTCTCAAGAACGCTGTGAACTCTGGCCTAGTGGTTAGCAAGTACAGCAATGCTAGCTTTTGTATTTTCTCTGGTGAACTCTTGTTTGAGTCCGTCATGAACCCTCGGAAGCCCTCCATTTCTTTCGTGCATTGGTCACGATTTTCACAGGTCTTACACTTCTCTGGCATTGGCATATGATTATTCCTCCTTTGTGAATTGATTAAGTAAGCTCAATTGCTTCGGGACATTTCTCAATGGGACATCCACGTATCTATAAATGACCTGTCCCTTTACCTTGAAGTCCAGTAGCGAGAACGGGTCAGCAAAGCTACCCAGATCCCGTAATAGTGAATCTATGAATGTTGAGATCGGTGTGAGCAGGGAAGCATATACTGACAGGTGAACTTGATCGCCGGAAATGGGTCGGACCCTACGTGAATTGTATCTCTCGACATAGAACTTACCGGGGCCATGGATCGGCTTTGTTCTCTGAAGGCGCCAGCCCCACCCTAAAGACTTACTGGTCAGGTACAGGCGCCCATGTTCGTTGCTCAGGAAGCCATCGTAAATAGGACCAGCCTCCCGCTGGCTCGCCAGACTATTAATCAATGCCTTGGCCTGCTCTAAATCCATAGTCTGAATGATGCGGGCGACAACAGCTTTGTGATTCACTACCCCAAGCATCACTGGAATTGGATCCCAGTTAATCTCCTGTCGTAGCTGATCGATTTTGTACTGCCGTTCTTCCTGTTTGACGCACCGAATGAATGGTTCTTTGGCAAGCAGATCAATCTTTTGGATCAGCCAGAGACTGTGGTTGGGAATATCGACGAAGAGTTTCTTGCTTCTGCGACCTACGCCGGGACGTAGTATCTGTTCAGGCACGGTGCTTCCACAATTTCTTTTGCCTTATCATTGTGCGCCAGAGCTTCAATCTAAAAGTGACTCTTGTTGGTGTGATGAATACTGGGTCAGTTTTCCTACTGCAATTAACCACGACCTTGGAGGCCGTTGAGTACTGTACTTTGAAAATCCCTCCGTATCCATCCACATAAACTGCATTGGGTTGAGGCATCACACATCCAAGAAGTCTGTCAGCGACGTGTCTTGTTCTGATACCCACTTGACGGCCTTGGCTTTGTACTTCTTCTTCAGGTAATTGGCTATCCCATTCCAGTCGGCAGAGGTAGAAACCTCACCACTGAATATCAGGACATCACCATGGGCTGTC
>DRHD01000108.1 GCA_011049795.1 Porticoccus sp. | reverse complement strand
GTGCATGTACTGGTGGGAGAACAGGTGAAAAAAGGCCAGCGCCTACTCACCCTGACCAACACCGACACGTTGCAACGCTACAGTGTAAAAAGCCCTACCAGTGGTGAAGTCACCGAACGCTTCGTTAACCAGGGCGACCGCGCCGATGGCCGCGTATTACTGGAAATTGTCGACCTATCCACTGTCTGGGTGGAAATGTCAGCATTTCCGGAAAGCATTGAAAAACTCGCTGTTGGCCAACCAGTCACTGTGCGCGACTTGCACCAGCACGAAGCCGCCACGGGCACCATCAGCTATGTGGCACCGCACATGACCGGCGGTCATATCGCCCGCACCCGGGCCGTGATTGACAATCCTGACGGTCACTGGCGCCCCGGCATGCATATCAAGGCTGATATTCAAATAGCCAGCCGACAGGTACCGCTCGCCATCAAAGCCTCCGCCCTGCAAAGCTTTCGTGATATGCCCGTGGTCTTCGCCAAATATGGCAACGAGTTTGAAGTACGCATGGTCGAACTGGGTGAAAGTAATGGCGACACGATCGAAGTGTTAGGCGGCTTAAAGCCCGGCACCGAATACGTCACCGGCAACAGTTTTTTAATTAAAGCCGACATTCTCAAAGATGGCGCCAGCCACGACCACTAGGAGGCCGTATGATTGATGCATTAATTGCCTTCGCTTTAAGAAGGCGCTGGCTAGTACTGGGTATCACTTTACTGATCACCGGTTACGGCCTATATAACCTAACCCGGCTCAACGTCGATGCCGTGCCAGACATTACCAATGTTCAGGTACAGATCAACAGCGAAGCCCCGGGCTTTTCGCCGCTGGAAACCGAACAACGGATTACCTATATCGTTGAAAATGCGATGTCAGGTTTGCCGCGGCTTGATTACACCCGTTCGCTTTCGCGCTACGGCCTGTCCCAGGTCACAGTGATCTTTGAAGAAGGCACTGATATCTACTGGGCACGTCAGCAAATCAGTGAGCGGTTGCAAACCGTTCGCAGCGAACTACCGCAGGAGGTTGAACCAACCCTCGGTCCCATTGCCAGCGGGCTCGGTGAAATCTTCACCTACGTCGTGCAGTCTGAAGATGGCGCAATCAAGGACGACGGCACACCGTATACCCCGGAAGATTTACGTACGATTCAAGACTGGATTATTCGCCCACAGCTGGTCAAAGTTCCAGGTATTACCGAGATCAACAGCATCGGTGGTTTTGAACGGGAATATCAGGTGGCTCCCAATCCGGGCAAACTGCTCGCCTTTAAAATCACCATCGACGATGTCATCACTGCACTGAAGCGCAACAACCTGAATGCCGGTGCCGGTTACATAGAGCGCAACGGTGAACAGTGGTTGGTGCGCTCCCCCGGCCAACTGAATAATCTCGAAGAAATCGGCAACGTGGTTATAGCCAAACGTGACGATGCACCGGTACGCATTAAAGACGTGGCGACCGTGTTCTACGGTAAAGAACTACGGACTGGCGCTGCGACCAAAGACGGCAAGGAAGTGGTGCTGGGCACAGCCTTTATGTTACTGGGTGAAAATAGTCGTATCGTATCGCAAGCCGTTGCAGATCAACTGGCGGTGATTAACGACAGCTTACCCGATGGTGTCATCGCAACCGCGCTCTACAATCGCACCACACTGGTCGACAAAACCGTTGCCACCGTACAAAAGAATTTGCTCGAAGGAGCCGTGCTGGTCATCGCAGTACTGTTTGCTCTGCTGGGCAATATTCGTGCTGCTTTTATCGTTGCACTGGTCATCCCCCTCAGCATGCTATTTGCCATTAGCGGTATGGTCAGCAATCGAGTGTCGGGCAATCTGATGAGCCTGGGGGCTATCGACTTTGGATTGATTGTCGATGGTGCCGTCATTGTGGTTGAAAATGCCTTGCGCCGACTTGGGATGGCCCAACAGCGTCTTGGCCGCCTACTTTCCCTTGAGGAGCGCCTACAGGAGGTTATGGCTAGCACCAAAGAGGTATTCCGCCCGGCGGTATTCGGCGTATTTATCATCATGCTGGTGTATCTGCCGATCTTCGCACTGAGTGGCGTGGAGGGGAAAATGTTCCACCCCATGGCATTTACTGTGGTTGCTGCGCTTCTCGGCGCGCTAATTTTCTCCGTAACATTTGTGCCCGCGAGTATTGCCATTTTTGTTCGTGGCAAGGTACACGAAGAAGAAAACTGGGTGATGAAAAAAGCACGTGAGTTGTACACACCGCTGCTGAACCTGTCACTGAACAACCCCGTCATTCTGGTCAGCATTGCCACCGTGTTGGTCATTGCCAGTGGTCTCCAGGCCAGCCGTTTGGGTACAGAGTTTTTGCCAAAGCTTGATGAGCACGACATGGCCCTGCATGCCCTGCGTATTCCCGGCACCAGCCTGGAGCAATCAGTTGCGATGCAACAACAGCTAGAACAGGTCATCAGTGAATTTGGTGAGGTGCAGCACGTGTTTGCCAAAATTGGGACACCCGAAGTGGCAACAGATCCAATGCCCCCCAACGTGGCCGACACCTTTTTGATTTTGAAACCGAAAAAGGAATGGCCCAACCCCGATAAAAGCAAAACACAATTTGTCGCTGAGCTTAGAACCGCGGTCGAAGCCGTACCCGGTAACAAGTACGAATTTACCCAGCCCATTGAAATGCGCTTCAATGAGTTGATTGCGGGTGTGCGTACGGATGTTGCAATACGCATCTATGGCGATGATCTCGACACGCTGAAAGCCGCGGGTGAACAAACCAGTAAACTGCTGGCCACGGTACCCGGTGCCAGGGATGTGAGGGTTGAGCAGACAACGGGCCTGCCCATGCTTTCCGTGGAACCGCAGCGTGATCACCTTGCCCTGCTGGGGCTCACGGTCGCCGACTTGCAACAGGCCTTGCAAACTGCCATTGGTGGCACACAAGCCGGCCTGATCTACGAAGGTGACCGCCGCTTTAAACTGGTGGTGCGCTTGGACGAAGATCTGCGCCAGAACCCAGATGCACTGGCCAGGCTGCTGTTGCCCCTACCCATTGAGGCAAGCCCCGACCTCACCTATGTTCCTCTGGGTGAAGTAGCCACCATCAAAGAACTGATTGGCCCCAACCAGATCAATCGCGAAAGCGGCAAGCGCAATGTCGTGGTCACCGCCAATGTTGAAGGCCGGGACCTCGGTTCTTTTATTGCAGAAACCCAGCAACTAATGCGTGATCAGCTGGAGCTACCCAGTGGCTATTGGCTGGGTTACGGCGGCACCTTCGAACAGCTTCAGTCGGCCAGCCAGCGTCTGATGGTAGTGGTGCCACTCACACTACTGCTGATATTAGGTTTGCTCTACAGTGCCTTCAGTTCCATGCGTTATGCATTGATCGTATTCAGCGGCGTACCACTGGCATTAACCGGCGGCATATTAGCCCTAACACTCAGGGGCATGCCGCTCTCCATATCCGCAGGGGTTGGCTTTATCGCCCTCTCCGGGGTTGCCGTGTTAAACGGTGTGGTACTGATGTCGTTTATCCGTGAGCTGCGCGAACAGGGCATGCCGATATTAGACGCCATTCGTGAAGGGGCCAGTCAGCGGTTGCGGCCCGTACTGATGACGGCACTGGTAGCCAGTTTGGGCTTTATCCCCATGGCCTTTAACCTGGGCACTGGTGCGGAAGTGCAACGACCGCTGGCAACGGTGGTGATCGGCGGTATTGTGTCATCTACATTGTTAACCTTAGTGGTGCTACCAGCACTTTATCAACTGACACATCGGTTTGACCGACTACATCAGGAGAATTAATGGATAGAAATAAGCCATACAAAAAACCACCCAATGGGTGGTTTTTTGCTTGTGGGCTGGTATACCTTTGATGAAATATAATCACCCTCCCATAAAATTATGACCCTATGGCGATAAATCTATTATTGCTCAAAGTAACCGAGCCGGGCCAAACATACCGCGTCAACGCGGTGAGGAGTGACTCGCCACCTACAGTTTTCAATACAGGTATAAGGGGGGGGTAGGTTAGAAACAGCGTACGAGAATGTATGACCAAAATGTACGAGTCCCCATTCCTGGTTTCCCGAACACTTGGTAACATATTGAAATATAAAAGATATTCCAGCGAATTGGTGGAGGCGGCGGGAAACGTTTACACTTACATTACCAGTAATTGTAAACTCTTAACTCATTGTTTTTAAGCGATTAATTTAAAATTCGGGTTTGGATGTTGCCCGTACATTGTATGAGCAGAATGTACTAGAAATGTATGGGTTAGGCTTTGCCGGTTATGATGTAGGTGCCCCATGCTGGTTTAACTACATGATGTGGCCGATCAATGGTGTATCGTATGTTAGATCGGGATCTCTAGAAAACTAGGGCCTTGCCAACAGGCGCTGTTGTTCTGGCTTTAGGAATAACCTACTGGCTTATCAGCAGAAAGGCCTGATCATAATTATCGTGTGCTTGCCTAATAGTAAATTGTATATTTATTGTGTACATATTTTTGGAGAAGCGTATTGAACGGTTTTGCTGATGCTGAACAGATTGCTCTTATGGGTATAGCGGTTGTTGAATGGCTGATTATCCTTGCTATGTTGGTCATATTGTCTGTAGTGGGTGCTGTAGTCACGCGAAAGTCACTTAAATCATTCAGAAAGCTAAATGTTCCGTCTGGCACTCTGAATTCGACATCAAAAAGCTGGCATTTCCAAAGTGCTAAAGCAGTTTTGGAATCGCTGGTTACAACTCCAGACGGCTTATCGACAGAAGAAGTCACTAAGAGACTGGCTAAATATGGGCCAAATCAGCTTCCCGATGTAAAAACAAGCGGCCCATTTGTTCGATTTATCTACCAGTTCCATAATATATTGATCTATGTGTTGATTGCTGCGAGCGCTGTCACGGCCATGCTGGGACATTGGATTGACGCCGGTGTAATTATGGGTGTCGTCTTTATTAATGCAGTCATCGGATTCGTGCAGGAAGGTAAGGCGGAGAATGCCCTGAAAGCTATACGGCAAATGCTTTCTCCGAATGCCATGGTGTTGCGCAACGGAAAACAGACAACCATCCCGGCCAAAGAGTTGGTGCCGGGGGATGTCGTCTTGTTGCAATCAGGAGATAAAGTACCGGCAGACCTCAGATTATTCCGTGTTAAGGGGCTGCAAATTCAGGAGTCGATACTCACAGGAGAGTCGATAGCGGTAGAAAAAATCACCGATCCCGTCGCACTGGAATCTATGATGGGTGACCGTCGATGCCTTGCTTATTCAGGCACCCTTGTGACTCATGGCCAGGGATCGGGCGTCGTCATTGCGACCGGTGCACAAACCGAGATAGGTCATATTAGTACACTGGTAGCGGATGTAGAGACACTGACAACCCCCTTATTACGTCAAATGGCTCAGTTCGGTCGCTGGCTTACGCTGGCTATTTTAGCTATTGCCATCATTGCCTTTGTTTTCGGTTCATTCGTTCGAGATTATGCCTTCGCTGAAATGTTTCTTGCCGCGGTAAGCCTTGCAGTCGCGGCGATTCCAGAAGGCTTGCCGGCCATCATGACCATCACCCTGGCGATAGGCGTACAGCGTATGGCGGGGAGAAATGCCATTATCCGTAGACTGCCTGCGGTGGAAACACTGGGTGCCGTGAATGTTATTTGTTCAGATAAAACCGGTACCCTGACACGCAATGAAATGACGGTTCGGATGATTTCAACCGCGAGTAGCCTGTTTGAGCTTGGCGGTACTGGCTATGATCCCCATGGATCGATATCTCTAGCAGGCAAGGATGCAATTACAGAAGAGCAGCCGCTGTTATTAGAAACCCTCAGGGCCGCAATGCTATGCAATGATGCCTCACTGGAGCATAAAGATGATGAATGGCTAGTCTATGGTGACCCTATGGAAGGGGCTTTGTTAGTATCAGGTTTGAAGGCAGGATTGGAAATTGAAGGTGAAGCCAAACAATATCCTCGCACAGATCTTATCCCATTCGAGTCCGAACATCGCTTTATGGCGACACTTCACCATAGTCACAGGGGTGATTCCTTTATTTTTCTCAAAGGCGCGCCTGAACGACTATTGGAGATGTGTTCTCATCAGAAAGCCGCACATGGTGATCAACCACTAGAGAAAGATTACTGGTTAAACCGTATTGAAGAAATGGCCCAGCTTGGCCAGCGAGTGTTGGCTATTGCGGTCAAGCCGGTAAGCTATGAACAGATGGAACTGAAGTTTAGCGATGTAGAGAATGGCTTAATTATGCTAGGCATGTTTGGCTTGATTGACCCACCTCGTGAGGAAGCGATGGAGGCAGTAAAAACCTGCGTTGAGGCAGGTATTCGAGTAAAAATGATTACCGGAGATCATGCGGCCACAGCACGCGCCATCGCCCAACAACTGAAGATTGTTAATGCCAATGATGTACTCACCGGGCAGGAACTGGACTTAATGAGTGAAGATGAGTTACGTCAACGCGTACAGGATGTTGATGTATATGCGCGTGTTAATCCTGAACATAAATTACTTTTAGTCAGGCTAATGCAGGAACTGGGTTTGATTGTCGCGATGACAGGGGATGGTGTAAATGATGCCCCAGCACTGAAACGAGCCGATGTGGGCATTGCCATGGGCCACAACGGAACAGAAGCGGCCAAAGAGGCCGCTGAAATGGTACTGGCCGATGATAATTTTGCATCTATTGCTCATGCTGTAGAAGAAGGGCGTACGGTCTATGACAATCTCAAAAAGGCGATTCTTTTTATTTTGCCAACCAATGGTGGAGAAGCACTGATTATTCTGGCGGCTATTTTGTTTGGTTTTCATCAGCTACCGTTATTGCCCGTGCAAATTCTCTGGGTAAATATGGTGACGGCTGTCACCTTGGCGTTGTCACTGGCATTTGAGCCACCCGAAAAGAATGTCATGCAGCGTCCACCACGCGATGCTCATGAACCGATGCTGACACCCTATTTAATTTGGCGTGTTGCCTTTGTCTCCGTTATTTTGATGAGTGGAACATTTGGTCTATTTGTTTGGGAAATGGAACGCGGTATGAGCATTGAGCATGCACGTACGGTGGCTGTGAACACCCTGGTAGCGTTTGAGATATTTTATTTATTTAATTCTCGCTATATTAAAGACTCAATATTTAATTGGGAAGGATTAATGGGTAACCGTTATGTGCTTATAGCGATTACTGTACTTATCATTTTGCAGTTAGGCTTTACTTATCTTGGGCCGATGCAGTCTTTATTTAGTACAACCGCTATCAACATGAATATATGGCTGCGCATATTACTCGTCGCTTCATCGGTGTTATTTTTGGTGGAGATGGAAAAGTATTTTGTGCGGCGTACAGAGCGAATTAAATAATTGTCAGCAACGTGCTCTATTATTTTAAAATAAACGTAAGATGATCATCTCAATTGGAGGCCAATGTGATCTGCCCCACTAATTTCGGACACTTCGTTAAGCGAGAAAAATTACTCAACGAGGTGAACAATGACAAAATCAACTCAAGCAGAGCATGGGCTGTAAGGGCAATTGCTGGGACAACGATTGTGTGGGAAGCTTCTTCCATTCACTCAAAGTGTAGGCCATCCAATATGAGCCATTAATGAACCGAGATCAAATGCACCAAGCGGTCTTTGAATACATTGAGGTTGATTACAACAGGAAGGGAAGGCACCGTGCTCTTGGCTATCTCAGCCCTGAGCAATATGAAAAACTAAACGTCGCTTAGAGAAGTGTCCGTTTTAGATGGAGCAGATCAGTTAGCGTCGGGGTCTCTATATTCTACGGGTGTGTATCTATTGTATAGGTGGTAGAGCTGTTCTAAAGGAAATGGACAAACACGTACTATCGGCCCAAACTGACATTTTGTGAACTACTCTCGTCGTCCATAGGCGACAGAATTAACTTCGACCCAAGTACTACTAGGAACTAACGAACGTTGTGCTGGGGATACTCCTATCAGTCCAGAGCGGGATACAGCTACGAATCGATTTTCTAACATTTTATTTATCGCTGAACCTGAGGTTGATGGCTCTGCTGCGTTTAGTCAGGCGATTACATTGGCAACCAACAACTAGGCGAAGATCACAGTAATTGGCGTTGTTGATGCCCCTCATGCACACAAAGCCAATGTGTTGTGCGATGTAATGATTGAGGAGAGAGAAAAGCAGCTTCAGACCCTTGTGAAAAATGCCTCGTCAATCGAGTTAAAAATCGAGATCAAAGTACTGGTTGGCAAAGTGTTTGCTTAAGTCATCCGTGAGGTGCTTCGCAACGGGCGAGACTTGGTCATCAAGTCAGTCGATAATACTCAAAGCATTAGGAAGCAGCTATTTGGTGGCGCCGATATGAGGTTGTTGAGGAAGTGTCCATGCCCAGTATGGTTGATCCAATCAACACAGCAACAGGGGTGTCGAGATATTCTTGTCGCACTGGATTACGAGCCAGAAAATACCGAAAATGAACTACTCAATCGGCAACTCTTGGAAATGGCCACGTCATTAGCGTTGGCAGATTTGAGTGAGCTGCATATTGTTCACGCTTGGCGTTTGGAAGGAGAGAGTTTCCTTCGATCACCGCGCCTCGGTCACACTACCGCTGAGGTTGATGAGATGGTTCAAGAAGAGGAGCTGAAACGCAAAGGCTGGTTAACCAAACTGGTGGATCGGTACTGTGCTGTGCAAGGAAAAGAGGCCGCTGATTATCTCAAACCTCAACTTCATCTGGTGAAGGGGCACGCTCGAAATGTTGTCCCAGAGTGCGCAATGAAGTTGGGTGCTGAGCTTGTTGTTATGGGTACCATCGCTCGTACCGGTATACCCGGATTTATCATTGGTAATACTGCGGAAGATATTCTTAATCAAATTGACTGTTCGGTTTTGGCTATCAAACCTGCTGGGTTTGTCAGTCCAGTAACCCTTGACAGATACGATATTAACAGCTGATGGACTTCGAATGGGTCGCCATTGCCCTCGGTGATCCATACTGGCGATACCGGGCTGCTCAGGCCCATATCCCCTTCTAATAAATATTTAGGCTAGGGCATGGCTTAGCTTTTTCACTGTTGTCAGTCATTTCAGTCTCAGGCTTTGTCAGGTTCTCGCTCTGACATTGCTGAACAGGTGGTTACGGTTACGATCCTCGATGTATATCCCCCCTTTCAGATACTTATAAAAATATAGCTTATGGCTAGATATATAGAAAGGTGTCCGTGTGGCGTAAGGGGCCAAATGGAACCTACAACAGCTTATTAAGATGGACTATGCCTGAATACGACCCAAAGCAGGCAGTTGTGTCGTTCGAAATGTGGAGGGAAAAAAGCCCCAATATTTATCAATCGGGGCTATTAAGTTAGGGGGAGAGCAATGAAATGATGTTCAGTTACTATGTTGCCTGACTGCCTCCCTCTTTAAAAAATTCTCATTTGTTTGAAACTAATTTTTGACGTTACAAAAGCGAGATTCATTCGCCCTATTTGATTGTTCATTAAGCGCTTACCTTTATCTTGTACTGAAAGCCTTAAAAGTGAATGCGCTAACTACCCATGCATTTAGAGGCTTCGCGTATAAGCCAATCATAAGCGCAGCCGACACACAGGAGACATTAGGGGCGGCTTTTCCAAGGATAGCACTCAACTACCCAGCTCCTCCAAAGCGGACATCAGTCTGGACGTCAGGGTTGGGCAGTTCTCGGCATATACTTGCCGCTCATAACTGGTTTTAATGGCTGCGCTGCTCCTCCAGAGCGGCAGGCTGCTTTTGGCTCATTGCGGCCAACCACGAGTATATGAAATTACTGATAGGACGCAGAAGTTACGTATAATCTTCCATCACCATAACAAGCTATTGTCATGGATGAATCCTTTGCCCAAGCTTTTGTTGTTCTCATTATTTTTGTATCTACAACGACAACGGTCGGATAAGTCGGAATTACTGAGCCAAAAATAAACCCCATATTTTTTATTCCAAGTTCACTCTGTGACCCCAACCTTCTGTTTCTCGAACATCGTGATCTCCTGAAGAGTATTTCACACAGTTTACTCGTGGACGCCAAATGTTAGGGTGCGGGCTTAAGCGTCCGCAGGTAGCCGAGTATTTGTTGGGCCTCCTTTTCGCTGATCCAAGTGGGCGCACGCCCCTGCATACGTTTTACCACCGCTTCCCATGGCGGTTTCTGGCCCATGCTATCCAAGTAGAGATAGACGCGCTCCAGTGTGTGGCAGGCGGAACAGCGCTTACGGAAAACAATTTCAGGGCCTCCTTCGACCTCTTTACGCACGAGACGTTTTCCGCCAGGAGCACCCTCAAGCAGATACCTGAGGATGACACTGGCGTCCTGATCACTGATCCAATCCGGCACGCGGGACTGCATACGTTTTACAATTGCTTGCAGCTGTTCCTGCTCCATGGTTTGAATAAAGACCCGGTCGGGACTGTGGCAGAGGCTGCATTTTTTTTCGAATAGCTGGCGCTCTAAGGTCATTGCCACCACCTTGGCGGCACGCTGGTTGTGGTGCTGAAAGAAACTTAATACCTCCGCTTGCTCCTCATCACTGAGGTCGACCACCGAGCCCATCTTCCCCAGCCGCTCCAGCCACGCCAGTGGCACCAGTTCGGTGGCGCCGTCCAGTTTGTGACACTGGCCGCAGCGTTTCTCAAAAGCTGTTGGGTCCGAGTCGGTCTGGCTGTAAACGATGCTGCTGACGGTTAAGCCCAGAAAACCGACAAAAAATAGCAGTGACCGGATACCCGTAATCAGGATCGTTTTAATCACAGTTCTCATTTAGTTACCCTCCTGGCTTCCCCTGTGAGTTTGCTGTTACGGAACTTGCTGTTACGAAAATAGTTGCACAGAGTGATCATTAGCAGCAGTGTTGCCAGAGGCCCCAGCAACAGTAGCCATTCAATCGGTGCATGAAAAACCCGGTGGCTATCGCTGATGGTGGGCATCACCATCAGGTAGCGATTGAGCCAGATACCCATATTGATAACCAGTGCCAAGATACTCATGGCCCACAGGGAGTGCTTTATGCGCGTAAACAGCAAACAGGCAAAGGGGATAAAACAGCTACAGCTGATCATCAACCAAAACCGGCTGCCGTAGTGGC
Organism: Porticoccus sp.; assembly: GCA_011049795.1. The sequence goes on along the minus strand of DRHD01000108.1, from coordinate 655 downwards.
CGTACATCTGACGCCACAGGGGAGCCATTTCGTGGGGCAGGTTGCCGAACCAGATCACAAAAAATTGTGCCCAGAACATATAGAGCCATAAAAGAGTAAAGCAGGTCAGCAGTATGGCGAGACAGTTGAGCTGCTCGGTATTCAGTGTCATTGTGCCAGGCCAGGCCTGCGAGATCCGCTGCCACACCAGCAGCAGGAGCAGAAAGCTGGCGCCGCCGTTAAAATTGCCGATCCATACGTAGATGGGGAATATGGTGCTGTGGAAGTGAGGTATGGTCATCATTCCAAAATCCCAGGCGAGGAAGGTATTGCTGACGATAAAAAAGATCAGCACCCAACTGCCGGCCACGTAGGCGCAATGAGAAGCGACCGTCTCGGTTTCGCCGTTCGTTTTATCGGCAATCGCCGCCCAGCGGCAGTAGAAAGCGCTGACCGTATAAAACAGCAGCAGTGCCAGTAGGTTTCGCCACAACAGCAGTGGCTCGGACAGCCAGGCGTGGGTAGCGGGCCCGTTCACCCAGTAAAGGAGAGAGCTGCGACCCTGGTTGTAGATCATCAGAAACCCTCCGATAGCCAGCGGAAAGGAGGCCAGGGTTGCCATCTCGCCCAGTTGACAGAGTGATTTCCCCCAGCGGGCGCTGACGATCCGTAACAT
>DRHD01000107.1 GCA_011049795.1 Porticoccus sp. | reverse complement strand
TGGATGAATCCCATGTGGGTATCCCGCAATTAGGGGCTATGTATAAGGGAGATCGCTCACTCAGGTACTCAGTTAAATCCTCCGCCATCCGCTTGGTCAACGTGGTAACCAGTACCCGGTCCCCCTGAGGGACACGCTGATTGATTTGGGAGAGTAAATCATCCACCTGCGTCGTGGCTGGCCGCACTTCTATTTCAGGGTCGATCAGGCCAGTGGGACGCACCAGCTGCTCCACCACGCGGTCTGCATTTTCAGCCTCATACTTACCGGGAGTTGCCGAGACAAATACCAGCTGCGGCACCATACGCTCCCACTCATCAAACCGCATTGGCCGGTTATCCAGCGCTGAGGGCAGGCGGAAACCATATTCCACCAAGGTCTCCTTGCGCGAGCGATCTCCCTTATACATAGCCCCTAATTGCGGGATACCCACATGGGATTCATCCATCACCACCAGCGCATTATCCGGTAAATAGTCAAACAAGGTGGGGGGCGCCTCTCCTGTAGGTCGGCCCGATAAATACCGAGAATAGTTTTCGATGCCGTTGCAGTAGCCCAGCTCGCGAATCATCTCTAAATCATAGCGTGTACGCTGTTCCAGACGCTGGGCTTCAACCAGTTTATTGTTATCTCGAAGCTGCTTAAGACGCTCGCGCAACTCCTCTTCAATATGATCCAGCGCTCCCAGCAAGGTCTCCCGCGAAGTCACATAATGGCTTTTGGGGTAGATGGACACCCGCGGTACTCGACGAAAAACCTCGCCGGTCAACGGATCAAAAATCGACAGGTTCTCGATCTCATCATCAAACAACTCAATCCGCACCGCTTCTGTTTCCGAATCGGCGGGAAACACATCGATCACATCACCCCTAACCCGATAAGTACTGCGGGCAAAATCCACATCATTACGTACATATTGCAGTTCCGCCAAACGCCGCACAATCGCGCGCTGATCCGCCTGGTCGCCCCGATCCAGATGTAACATCATTTTCAGATACTGCTCCGGATCACCCAAACCATAAATGGCCGATACCGTCGCCACCACAATGGTATCGGACCGCTCCATCAACGCCTTGGTCGCCGACAGGCGCATCTGCTCGATATGCTCGTTAACGGAGGCATCTTTGTCGATAAACGTATCCGAGGACGGCACATAGGCCTCAGGTTGGTAGTAATCGTAATACGAGACAAAATATTCGACGGCATTATTGGGAAAAAAATCTTTAAACTCGCCGTAGAGCTGGGCCGCCAGGGTTTTATTCGGCGCCATCACAATCGTTGGCCGCTGGATACCCTCAATAACCTTGGCGACGGTAAAGGTCTTACCCGAACCCGTCACTCCCAGTAAGGTCTGGGAACGTAAACCCGCCTTCACCCCCTCCAGTAGGCCGGCAATTGCTGTTGGCTGATCGCCAGCTGGCTCAAATTTGGAGACCACTTTAAAAGGCTTACTCATAGGAACTTTCCGAAAAAAAAGAGCCAGTTTACTACAGCCTTGGCCTACTCCACCAACCGGATACACTCTACCCGCTCAAAACTTGATCAGTATGGGCTTTTACTACAAAATTCATGATCTTAGCGCCGAAAAACGGTTGACGATTTACCGTTGGGCATTTAATATTCGCGCCTCGTTACGCAAGTGGCGACAATTCCGAATTAGCTCAGCGGTAGAGCAGTTGACTGTTAATCAATTGGTCGTTGGTTCGATCCCAACATTCGGAGCCATATTTTGAGAAGCCCTGTAGCCCAGACGTTACGGGGCTTTTTTTTGCTCGCTGGATGGTGGTGTGACACAAATGGGATACAAACCCTATGTCCAGCACCACTTCACTCGCGTCCTATCTCTGCACCCGTAATGGTGCCTATTACTTCCGTCGAAGGCTCAACTATAAGCTCCTTAGAGTCTCACTGAAGACCCGCGATGCCTCTATCGCCCAACAACGAGCATATATTCTTTATCGTTACACCAATGAACTCAAGCGGCTCGACCTTCAGTTCCCTGAAATTAACCGACTAACCAAGGTACACGCTGAACGACTCTATGAAGATGGCCTAACCGGTACTACTATAGTAGAACCAACACCTAGCGCCATCAGCAGAGCTTCATTAACTCCCACGCATTCGCCCGTAGTGTCGATAAACAAGTCGACCACAACAACCGTAGCCAATCCTCTGAAGATTGCTGACAGCCTTGATGATGCCGTACGAGACTTAACGAGGTCAGCAGGTGTCGAATCAAAACGTAAGTGTCGTGAAGCCCTCACCGAGTTTTCACTACTAAACTCTGACCTCCACTTCCATGACATTCGCTTTGCTGACGCTGGTAACCACCTTAACAACCTTCTTCGACTACCCAAGCGCAGGACTGACAGTAACCCGTACCGGAAAATACCGATTACTGAAGTCGTAGAGTTAAATATTCCACCTGAAGAGTTAATGAGTGCCACAACCATCAATGCAAGAATGAAGTTACTAAGACTGTTATTTGAGTGGTCTACGGAACAGGAGGCATACGACGGTAAGAATCCTTTTGCTAGTTCGAGCTTACGACTCCAGAACAAACCTAGAGAGCGTGGTCGATATGACAGTGACGACATTAACGTCATTCTTAGCAGCGCATTGTTCACTGACGACGATTACAGGGCAGGACAACACGGTAGGCGCTCGTGGTGGTGGTTAATAATGCTCGGCCTATTCACTAGTGCGAGAGTGTCAGAGTTGGCGCAATTAACTGTAAACGATGTTATCGAAAAGGAAGGTGTACTCTGCTTAAACATTCACGACGAGGGAGACAAATCAGTAAAGAGTCCAGCAGGCGTTAGGCTATGCCCCATTCATCCCACGCTTATATCGTTAGGCTTCCCTGAGTATCTCGATAGTCTCCATCAGAAAGGCTTACAGTACGTCATACCATATCCTAACGAGACGGCTAACAATGCCGGCCAGCGTTGCAGCAAGTGGTACTGCGGAAACTATCGAATCCAGCATTTACCGAAAGATTGGCCGCTGCAAGATAAGGTGTATCACTCGTTCATCAATCGTGCAGTAAAAGAATTGCAGCTAGACCTTCACCAGCTTCAGGAGATTGTCGGCCATACACCGGTAAGCATGGGGGTGACTCGCGTCTACGCGAAGGGGAAATTTAAACTTTCGACACTGTTTGAGTTTATGTCAGCGTTCCACTATGAAGGTATAGACTTGTCGGGACTGGTCGATGGCTGGAAGGGCTTGTCGAGGGATTAACGTCTACCCTCAAAACATGGATTTCAAATGTGTTGTATTTTTGAGGTTTTCGGCTTTACGTAGAGTGCTGTTCCATGGGCTTGAATTACGGCACATCAGAAGCCATACAGGAGTCGTTAGCGGGCTTCCAGAGCATACTGGCACCATCACGCCATTGACATAGCGGATCGCCTCTAACGGCTTAAATAAGGCACTTTATATGGAGGATGATCATGGCAGCTTTACGCCCGATAGCAGACATTGATTTCACCAAATTATGCGAAGGTTTAACGGCGGTTGTGCCAAAAGCTGTCACTAGCAGATACAAAAAAGGCCCCCGAAGGAGCCTTGTATTGCTTCTCTTGGTGAGAAAATTATCGAGTTTTTCAACAGTATCTGCCATTAACGGTCATTAGCAGAAATTAAAAAGACCCCAGAGGAGGCCCCTATCATTTTACTAGCAGCGATTACTTCTTGCGTTTAAATCCAACCAAGCCAACTAGCGCCGAACCAAAAAGCCAAGCTGCTGCGGGGATTGGTACAGCAGATGCATTTCTTATAAATAATACCTCTGCATAGAAATCTAACTCTCCATTCTGATTGTACCAGCCGCTTGTATTATTGTTTTGACCACTACCGTTTCCCCAGTCACAGTTGTTCTCGCCGTCGCCAAGTGTAAAATATGCCGTGGCACAAGCACCATCGGAAGCAGCATTTGTATAATTTGCATTTACGAATCCAAACGCCGCCCCACTAATTGGATCAACATCATTGAACGCCACATTAGCGCCCAGAAACAGAAAATCTAGCGCTGTTGGTGCTATTGCCATATCAGAACTCTCAGCGATACTCCAACCCAACGATTGTTGATACGAAAAATCTAGAGTATCACAGTCAGTAGCTCCTTTAGTTATGCAGCTTGCACCCCATGCCCAGTCATATCCATTAAGAGAGATATACGTATTGGTTGGTAGCGCTGTTTCTATCAGGGCGGCCATTCCTGATGAACAGCCTAGTGCAAGGGAGCCAATAATAGCCAAGAATTTAAATTTAGAGCCAATTTCTTTTGTAGTCATGATCAAAGTCCTTATTCTCAAGAGTTAAAATTTATAATTAATCTGACTTACTAACATAAGCCTATTGCTAACAGATCACATAGAAACCTGATCTATTATTTTCACATGAAGGGAGAAGGTAATATCGACTTGTCCATGAGAAACTGACTGGCAACTCTCAGCTATTTTTATCACGCTGCTGTAGATTTGCCTTTGTCCTTAACGCCACATAACTAGAGTGTTGCAAGGTTCCTTAATCTATTTTTTATTCAACTAATGTTTGATTATAAAGAAGGCAATTTTTATGCCTACACTTACCGACTTACAAAGTCATTACTATCAATAGTTTACGATTTATCCGGCATATTAGGCCGGTCTGACATGTAAAGTAAGTCGACAATGTTAATGTGGAAAACCGCCATGACTAAGCAATCTTAATGTAAATCGAGTAGTGAGCAGCATCCTCAAATGGGAACAATTAGACTAGGATGTGTCAAGTATCTAATGTCTCAAAGGG
>DRHD01000106.1 GCA_011049795.1 Porticoccus sp. | reverse complement strand
GTTGTGCTTTGCGGCACATATAATCAAGTTAAACGTTACGTATTCCCTGAGCTTAAAAAAGTTAGCGAACGAGTGCATGTTAATGACGGGGTTGTCTTCATCAATGCCTTCAACGCTAAAATCAGCTCGCCTCAGGTTGGCCAGTTTGTCGGCTTAGTGCGCAAACTCGATTCGTTGATGATCTCAATGGACACACTCTGGTTATCTAGCGTGCTTAGTAACAAGCAACGTGTTGATGGCAACTACGCATGGCAACAGCGCATTATCAAACTTGCACGACGCATTATTGATATCGAAATTCGTGCACGAAAATCAGCCCAAGCTAAGGGTAAAGAAGCAGAAGTTGAGCAAGCGGTGCCTTCAACCGATGACGATATCACTGAAGAGGAAACAGATACTCCCGCCAACTAGCGAACGGCTCCCATCACACAGCCCCTCTTGAAGGGGCTTTTTCAAGATACGACGCAAGGCTTGCGCTGCATATAACTATTCAAGCATTGGTTATATATGATTTTTGTAAGCGTGGTAGTTATCGAGTACTTGATGATAAAGCATGGCCGACTTTTTTCTTGCGGCAGGATGGAAGGCATTGATGAAGACAACCCCGTCATTAACATGCACTCGTTCGCTAACTTTTTTAAGCTCAGGGAATACGTAACGTTTAACTTGATTATATGTGCCGCAAAGCACAACAATATCAGGGTTAATCAACTCAATTTGCCTTCGAACAAAAGGGGCAAACTCTTTGGCATGGGCGTCAAACGACTTTTGGTCGGTTCGCGCACTTCCAGATGTTTTCCTTATATTTATGTATGCAATATTCTTAACTGCATTTTTTTCATTTAATTTAGCATCTCTCAGTGACGGCACAGCCCCATCATATTTTTGAAGTCCGTAAGCCCAACGCCCCACCCGACGAAGAACCTTTCCTCGCCACCATCCACTTGCCTTCACCTCAATAGCCCTATTAATAGCGTTGACAATATTTTGCTTTGCTTCATTTGTTTCCTTTAAAACAAACAAAACTTTTTTACCACAACTATCCCAGTCCTCAGTTGAAATCACTCCATCGTAGTTGAAATACCAATCCTTCGGGAATGCCTCTGACCATGCAACCATTAACTTATCAAGACAGTCTATTTCTGAAACATATTTATCATCCATAGGAAAACTCAGGCTGGTTCTTATAAAACATCATTTGGATAGATGGGTAGTTCCATTAGGTAGCCATTCAATATTTAAAGTGCCACCACCAAAACGCACAATCCCTTCCTTTTTCGGCAGCTCGTTACATTGACCTCGGTATTCTATGAAATTATCCAGAAGTTCAAGCAAGTGTAATTTGAAGCCTGATTCGGTGACCTGATCAAAAATGTCATCTTCAAGAGTCCAAGATGTTCCGCTTAGGCGGTCTTCGTCATCTTCCGCACGAAACACCACCTCACCCGACACCTTCACAATGTCAGGGTGTTGTTTTGAAAGCATAGACAAACGAGTAGCTTCAAAGTTTTGATCGAAATTAGGCATTATTAATTTTCCTTTTATCATAAATTTTATATGTGCCAGACTATCAGCTTTTCCTTTTTGCAGCAGCCTCCTAAGTCTGAAAATGGTAAAAAAATAAGAGCAAATTGCGCACACGCTGAACAGAAAGTATAAGAGGCCCAAAGTGCCAAATTGGTTACCTTAAGGCGCAATAAGCTCATTAAAGTAACCATGATGGAACATTATTGGCAAAGCTGTTTTAGATGGATACGCTCAATTATTCCCCGAAATTTCTTCCGTCGCCTCCTGGCGTAATTTCTGAGCATCCATTCCGTTTAGCCTTTCAATGGCTCTATCTGCGGCACTTTGACGATTTCCATCAACGTTTAGCGTACTTCCTGAGCCTGTGAGTCGTTCCAGATCCAGTGACGGTACTTCGGGTAGGTTGCCTGTTATCGACAAGATACCTATCCATTCATCCAGATTGACTTGGCTCCAATCTACCTGGTTTAACTGACTCGCGGTCAAACCTTCACAGTTTGGTGACTTGGCACTGCCCCAACCAAGGCCCAATTGAGGACGTACTTGTTCTTGAATGATCCGTGAAAGTGGCGAAGTAAAGCAGCAATATGATTGCCGTTTCTCAACACAGGCACCTAAGAACTTAGACTTGCAGTAAGAGCCCACGTAATGGCAACTCTTCAATACCCGCTTGGCGTTCATCTCAAACTCACTTTGCTCACATTTCCAGATTAGCTGAATGAGGATCATGGTGACTGAATAAATCATGTAGGCCGTCATAACCGTACTCAGAACCGCGCCCGCAGCGCCACCGAGGGCAAAGTTGCCACCCGAAACAACACCATCGGCTCCAACCGCGCCACCAACGTTGCTAAACAGCGCCGATTGCGCCCCCGAACCAAAGGTCGTACCTACCCATTCAGCCGTCTTGTTGGTCAACACCTGCATAAAGCCAGTCGCAGCTTGCTCCGCTCCCGCGCCAGCAGCCGTTGATGGCCCAGCCCCCATGAGAGAGTCCCATGCAGACACAAAAGGCTCTTTGACCGCACTCCAAGTGCTCGTGATTGGCTCCCTGAGCGTATTCCAGGAACCATAGATTGCCGACGACGGATTCATGGCCATGACTGCCGTATCAAGCTTGTTGACCGCAACTATCATTGTGATGTAATCCGATAACGACACGCCACTTGGCTTTTCACAGCAATCCACTATGCCGCCAACGGCTTTTTTGCACTGGCCAGCATTACCTTTAAAGACCGTACACTCGACGTTATCTTGGCCATCAGCTCCCGTGCATGACATATCATTGGTCATAAACTGCGCTGCATTAAGCATCGCAGCGGCCTCTGCAAAGTTAGCCTGCTTGATTGACTCTGGCTCTAAACAATCTGTGCCCATACAGCGAACTGGCCCCTCACAGTTGTATTGAGTTTCCATTCGAGCGTTTTGCACTTCTACGCTTTGTCCGCAGTCATACACCAAACTTTGGATATAGCAGAAGCCTTCATGACCAGCTCCGCCTTCAGTGCATTCGGTTCTGACATACTGGCAGGCTGGGTTTTGCTCCAGCGCGGAACACGTATTGGTGGTCGTGTTTTGTCCGTTATTGACGATGGTTTGTATATTACCATTGGCATCTACCCAGCTATCTGAGCTGCCCATGTTGAACTCTGGGTGAGCAGTCGAGGCATTGTAGGTCGCTTTTGCCCTCCAGCATGAGAGCCCCAGTCCATCAGAGCTACCACGACTGGTTAAATGAGCAGGAGACGAAACAACCGCCGGATAAAGACTTCCAAGCTTTGCCAACTCGCCACTACCAACCGTTAACCCCTCTATTCGTTTTGTCCCCGTATCCAAACACTGCCACTGCACCGCAGTAAACTGATCCGTTTGCATCAAGCATTGGTCTATACCCGGATCACTTGATTGATGAACAACGTCCTGCTCTAAGTACTTGCCGGAGAATGTCAAGGAAGCACTTAGTTTCGCAGGAGCCAAACACTTCTGAACTTCTCGGCTGCAAGTATCGAAATCGACTTTGTTCCAGCCGGACTCGCATCTGGAACGAGTGATTTCCTGGGGTTCATGCCACGAAATAATCGACCCATTAACGACCCTACACAATGAGCCAACCAAGGTTCCTTTTGGACACGTCATTTCAGGGTACTTAATGGACGGTTTCGTCTCAGTCACCGTCTCCTTATTGCCCGTCAATGAGAGTGTCGTTTTCCAACCATTTGCCTTGGATGGCGACTCGGTGATTTTTATCTCAGTATTTTGATTATCAAAAATACTCAGCGTCGCGTTTCCAGTTTGCATAGTGCTGCTGTGCTGTGGAACAAAGCTGAGCGTTTCAGAGCTAAAGCAACCGCGCTCAATGGACCAGCTTTTTTGATGGGTTTCAACGGATACACGTCGTTCTAACTGACACTGAGTAAGCGTGCTGATCTTCTCGCACACCTGGTAATCGGGTACATGCTTGGTTTCAGTAAATGGCGTGATCGTCTGAGTAGGCTCACAGGCCTCAAAACTACTCGGCATAAGATTGGATACCACACACTTTGGATCGCTGGTTTGCAATCCACAGTCATAGGTATCGGTAAAACGAATGCATTCACCTTTATCATTGGTCTCGGCACATTCTGACGACATGAATCCACAGGAAGGATTCGCTTCAAGCACTTGGCAGGCCTGATTTTCAATCCCCTTATAGCTTTCATCATCCACACTAACTTGTACACGCCGACACAAAGGCGATATGCCAGCCACTGGGCTTGGGGCAAAATAGGATTCACAAACTGAAACACCATTGACCACCGTACATCCGTTGGTTGATGACGGCTGATCCGTACATTGAATGCTGTAGTCTGAAAACTTAGCCGGGATATCCGCTGCTTGTTCGATACAGGACTGTGGTGACCAACTATCATTCATCACCACCTTGGTTGGATCAAAGCGCACCTTGATGCGTGCATACCCCTCACCACTACCCGTTACCGATACGCGAATTTTGACTGGCACTTCTAAACCGGGCTCTACCGCTTTTAACTTGGCGGTGAGGTCAGTATTAGGATTGCGCTCCCAACTGGTACTGAGCTCGCAGCGGCCAGCCGTTTCTGGTGGAAAGTTATTGTTCGGCCCAGACCAGACTTTCTGATCGCCAAGCCAAACTTGCATGTAGTCATCCCATTTGGCGTACTCAAGAACGGCTGAAGTAATCGCATCGGGGTTCACGACTTTTAGTGTGATGGCCTGTTCAAACACTTTACAACGGCCACTCCAGTAGTTGTCGCCAATACGTCCTATCCAAACTTCAAGACACCCTTCACCACAAGAGCGAAGGTTCATCGGCCCTGAAACATGCTCAATGATGCCTGCCGTGTAATCGTGAGTAATAGTGCAGCTGTTAACCGCTGTATTGAGCCTGTCACATTGCTGGTAATTTGGGCTGCCTTCACCTTGAGACTCACAGCCTGGGAAGCTTTGCGTTAATAGATTGGGGTCAGTTTGAACCGCATCAGTTAATGCCCAAAGCGGATCATTGACCATATCTGGCCGAGACCGGTCTTTGATTTGCTGTAGCGAACGAAATGCTTCACCCATAGCGCCACTTTCAGATGCCATGCTCTCTTGGCGCTGTGTCCCCAATTGATTCATACTGGCATCAGAGCCATAAACGCCCGTTAAGACATCCAATGAGCCCTGATCCATACCAGGGAAAAGCTCTTGCAAGTTAATGGACTCATGACCACTGCCATTCGGCACCGACAACGTATTGCCGTTAAGTGCGGGCATCGTCCAGTTTTGCAGTAATTGCTTACCTTCTTGTTGTCCGCTTAGGCCGGATTGGCGCTGCACATCAGCGGCCACACCATGTAAGGGCAAGCACGCCATAGTGATTGATAAAATACCCGCTAAAACTCGGGTAAAAAGCGTTGGTTTCATGGTTAACCTCCCGAGTTACAGCAGTCTTGCCAGCGCCACAAAATGTAGAGCGCATCTTCACCGGCACCGGGGATCATTCTCCACTCTCCCCATTTCATGGTGCTTTCACCGATGACATGCGCACTTTCAGTTTCCGGTACAGGGAAGAACATACTCATCTTGTATTGTGATTTCGGCAGCATGGGTTCGATAACAGGTCGGCATAGCGCACTGTTCCCCATTGTTCGTCTTGCAAGACCACGCCTGTGTTGAGCCGCGATTGCACGCGCCGCTAAATGACTGGTGTTTTCTGCTAATGAACCAAAGGCTAAGGTGTGGCCAGATAACGGATAGAGATGTCCCCAACTGCCAGCACACCAAAACAACTGGTCGATGGGTTTACCAAGCGTTGATGAGGCAGCGTCAGCGGTACAAGCAGAGATAGCTAATGGATTGGCAACGGCAGCCGCTTCAGGCTGAGTAAAAAAGGCCAGTTCATCGTTCAGCCATGTCGGGTCCAATTCCGACAAATACATCAAGTCAAAGTCCATGTAACCATCGGCATTGCAATTGCCATCCATGAACAAATCGAGCATGACCAAAAGCGGAAAGGCGTAATAATGGTAATGGTAGAAAGCGAGATCACCGGTATCGTATTCACCCTCACCATGACCACCTTGCAATCGCCTATCACCTAACGGTAAGCGAATCCCTCCCAGTGAAGGCGAACAACCTGGCGTTCTGACCAGTTCAATCAAACGCGCTGGCTCCCACATGCTGGTAACAATACCTGGCCTTGGCACACCTAAGTTATCTTCACATAAGCAAAACGACTTGTTTGATGCGCCGCTTGGGACATTGCCTGAGCCAAGAGGAAGACCGGCAACCCGGATAGGAAAAATGCATGACCAGCAAACATCCGTCAGCAACTTGCCCGACAATAAACCCGCGTCTGGGCAGGTCAGTTCGGCTTTTGCAGGAATAGATGCGCCAAGGACAAACATGACAACGAGAGTCCGCAACAGACGATACGTATTATTGAGCTTTTTCATGAACAAGCTCCTTTGCTGGAATTTCTTCTATTTCAAACGCGAGTCCCTTTGCTTGAACAAACGATGGGGTGACTTGCAAATCAAAGCGCTGCTTTAGCGAGGCATTGAGAAGATAAACCGGACTGTCCAATGTCTTTTCGAGCGCATTGAGGCTATTCCAACCTTGAGCACGGTCGAGCTGCGTGGTGATAAGCGTAATGCGGCGCAGCGTCCTATCTTGGCCCTCAAGCCAATGCGCTACTGCGTCCACTTCTTCAGCGTTCGACGCATTAAACACCACGAGCTGCTGAGTAAATGGCAAGGCTTTTAGCGGGTTAATACGCGTTCCTGCTGGGATCAATGTTCGGCCATTGGCATCCAATAGTGGCCGCTTCATGACGATGGTTGGATCAACCATTCTTATCCGATACTGCGTGGCTTTGGGTAAGTCAGTGAAAGTTTGGCGAGACCAGAAACGCTCAATGGCTTTTTTCTTTAACGCGCCCAGGTCAAGCGACTGTAAACGCTGCATCGCCACTTGCATCAAATCCGGTTCTAAAATGGAATGAATAGGACCGCGTTGACCCAATGAACCGGTATTGCCTGTTTCAATTTGACGCTGCAACCAGTCCTTGCTGTAAACCCCTAGTGCACTTGCAGTCACCTTGTCATCTTCTATGCGGAAAATGGCAGGCACGCTAGTCACCCGCCAGTGCACAAAGGCTTTCGGATCGATTCGAACCTGAGGAACAGGATCAAGTCCCACCATCAGCGTATGCCAATCACGGATAGCCGCCCCCAAGGTCTTTCCTTCAGGAATTCCCCGAAACAACACAATAGCGCCGGTAGCACTGGCCTCTTTAAATAGCTGCTTCAGTGAGGAATCACCCAATGAGGACGACGCAAATATCAACCATTCATCGCTGTGTTTGAGCGACACAGGTTGTTCAACCGGTGCAAAAGGCTCAATAAATTCAGATGAGCCATCCACAGCACTTTGTAAAATGCTGCGGCTCATTTCGACGATCTTTTTGTCCTCGTCAGACAACGGAAAAGGCTCTTGTGCCCAGGACACTTGAACCCAAGACAATTGAGCAACCAACAAGAATAAGAGGCATAGTCTTCTCATCATCCACCTCCTACCAAAGTGGCCAAGCGCGACCGACAATCTGCTCGCGCTTAACGGCATTCCAATAACGGGAGTCGAAACTCGTTGCGGCCTCACCGGAAAACCAATATTCGTTTTCTTGCAGCGTCAATGAGCGGCTAAATTGTGATTCCGCCACACCAAGACGCTGGGCTAATGCCATGCCGGTAGAGACTTCAGCACCATTCACCAGCACATGCTCAGGGGTCACCTTGACTTCATCCCCTGGCATCCCTGTTAGGCGTTTCAGCATCCGAGTACCGTCGTTATATAACGGAGCGAGTCCTTTTGAGTGGAAGGCATACAAACCATCCTTAACGGGCTCTTTATTCCATAGGTCAATCAGATACACCGTGGTATCAGGCAGGCAGCGCTCTTGCTGGGTATCGATACCTATTCGATAGCGCATCATGGCGTAGGTGCCTACCAAGGCCATGATTAACGCAAGAACGGTCAACCGAATGAGATATGGCCGCCAAGGCATTCTTTTACGGAGTATCTGCATGAGACACCTCCTTTGAGCCTACTGGCACGAATACAGAATCATCAGCACCCACCACCGCTTGGGCATCCAGCACGATAAAACCGGCTGCTTTTAATTTTTCAATTTGCTGATTGGTCTGAAGCAACCTGGATTCGATGTCTTGTTCGCTGGCATTGGGGCCCAGTGACAACACCGCCTCCCCAAAATCCACGACTGCAATGGGCGTACTTAACGCCAACTGGCTGTGGATGGGTTCGAGTGTTTTCATTAAAAGCCAGCTGGTCATTAAACCACTACCAGCAATAGACAAAGTAATAGAGGCCATAAATGGCCAAAGCGTGGACTTATTCATAGCCTCGCTCCTTCAACAACTGAGAGATGGCATCAGCAACAGAAAGGCCTTTGCGCGTTAACTGCTTAATCGCGTTTACATCTTCTGCACGGGACGAGTACAACAGCTTGTGAAACGGATCGACGATGAGGCGGCCAATCCCGGTGCCCATTTCGGTAATAAAGAAAATTTCGGAATAGACACCCGTGACGGTATGAACCGTTTTCAGGTATTCATAACCGCCTTCACCTAATGGCAAACGTCCTTCTTTTTTGAGCGCGTTGATGGTTTCGGCTTTTTGGCCAAGCAAGTACATATTGGCCGAGTTTTCAGCGATGGCTTTACCTGTAGGGCTGTCATACAAATCGTTGACCGACTGCGTTACCGTTACAGCACTGCCGCCATATTTTCGAAATCGACGGTAACCCGTCTCGATGAACTTACCGACATCACCTTGAGTCAGCAGATCCCAGGCTTCGTCAATGAACACAATCTTGCGACGATCCCGCTCACCTAAGTACATCTCCTGTTGGATTTGGTAGATAAGCTGAAGCAACACCACTTGTTGCAGGTGCTTACGCCCCTTGAGCTCTTCTAACTCCAGAACGGTGAAACGGTTTTTGAAGCGAATATTGTTGTGACCATTAAAGAAGCGGCCATATTCGCCCTGTGTCGTAAACGGATAGAGCTGCTCACCCACGTCTTGCACACGACGGTCTTCATGATTTTTTAAGGCCTCTGCCACATCATCAACCAACATGGCACGACCTTTTTTCTCCCACAGTTCACGGGTCTGACGTTTTAGGTTGGCCATCTGAAAATCAGTTAATGACTGCGTAGGCGCGGCCATTGCGGCCAATAATCCAACCAGTACATCCGCTTCTTCGTCATAGTCCTCAACGATTTCAAACGGGTTTAAGCAAATGCCACTATCCCGCCCGAACTGTAAGAACTCTCCGTCATAAACTTCACACAGCTTTTCATAAGAGCGGCCAACATCAATCACCCAGCATTGCCCGCCTTCAGATAAGTAGGAGGAGATGATTTCGTTCACCAGGAAAGACTTGCCCGACCCCGATTGCGCCGCGATGCAACAGTTGTAATTACTGCCCGAGTCATAAAGGGACACACTCATGATCTGACCATTACGGGAAACAAAGTTAATCACCGGCGTGCCAGTGCCTTTCCAATCCGCAAACAAAGGCAACAGAGGGATGACATGCCGTGTCGCCATGGTCTTGAATCGAAACAAGTCGTTCATCGCCTGGCGGTCAGCACCAAATGTCAAGGCATTCAGGAAAATGGGCAAACAGAAGTACTTGTCTTCCATCAGCTCAAATCCGAGTTCTTTGAAGTAAGTT
>DRHD01000105.1 GCA_011049795.1 Porticoccus sp. | reverse complement strand
CTGCCCACCGCCGTCGACCGAAAAGTCTCCGATGTCGTGAGAGAGGGGCTCGCCGATCAACAGGCCTTGATAGATCAGTTCAATGAACTCTCTCAGCAAACCATGGATAAGCAGGGACTCAAAAATCTGGAAGAACTTCAGGCTCAGATTGATGCCAGTGGTGGCTGGCAGGTAGACAAGCAAGTAGAAACCATCATCAGTCAACTGAACCTGCCCGCCGACAAAACTCTGGCACAGCTCTCTGGCGGCTGGCGTCGCCGCGTAGCGTTGGGGAAAGCTCTGGTCTCCAACCCAGATTTACTACTACTGGATGAGCCCACTAACCACCTGGATATCAGTACCATCGAGTGGCTGGAACATAAAGTTCGCGGCTATCAAGGTAGCGTTATATTTATCACCCACGACCGGAATTTCCTGCAAAAGCTAGCCACGCGCATTGTCGAAATTGACCTGGGCAATCTCGTCAGTTGGCCCGGTAGCTTCCAGAATTACCTCGTCCTCAAAGAAAAAGCGATTGAGGAAGAAGAAACCCGCCACGCTCTGTTTGATAAACGGCTGGCTGAAGAGGAAGTCTGGATTCGTCAAGGTATCAAGGCCCGCCGCACCCGCAACGAAGGTCGGGTACGGGCACTGGAAGCCATGCGCGAGCAGCGGGAACAGCGAGCCAACCGTCAGGGTAAAGCCAAGATCAGTGTGGAAACCTCGGATAAATCGGGCCGCAAGGTCATCGAAGCCCGCAGCATCTGCCACGGTTATGGCGGCGAGCAACTCATCAGCAACGTTAAAATCAAAATCAGGCGCGGTGATCGTATTGGCCTGATTGGTAATAACGGTGTGGGGAAATCCACCCTACTGAAAATCCTGTTGGGCCAAATTGAACCCGATCAAGGGTCCGTCAAGCTCGGCACCAACCTGGAAATTGGCTACTTTGATCAAATTCATCGGGAATTAGAAACGGATAAAACCATTGCCGAGAATGTTGGTAACGGCAAAGAATATATTAAGATCAATGGCAAAGATCGCCATATTATCGGCTACCTGCGAAATTTTTTATTCGCCCCCAAACGCGCCATGACCCCCGTGAGTGCGCTTTCCGGTGGTGAGCGAAACCGGGTACTGTTAGCCAAGCTGTTCTCCCAGCCCAGCAATTTGTTGGTACTTGATGAGCCAACTAATGACCTCGATGTAGAAATGCTCGAAGTCCTCGAAGAACAGCTAATGGAGTATCAGGGCACGCTGATTATCGTCAGTCACGACCGAGCATTTCTTGATAACGTGGTCACCAGCGTGCTGGTCTTCGAAGAAGAGGGTCAAATCCAGGAATACGTGGGTGGTTATAGTGACTGGGCTCGCCGTGGAAAAGACCTGAAAATTGCCGATACCCAAGATCATCCCTCCGGGCACATCGTCGATCACGACACCACCCTTCATGCGAAAAAAGCACCTACCGGCAAACTCAGCTACAAATTCCAGCGTGAATTAGATGCACTACCAGCGATTATCGATAAACTGGAAACAGAATTGGCCATACTACAAGAGCAAACGGCTGATCCTGACTTCTATAGTCTGGCCTTTACTGAAACCCAACCAGTATTGGATCGCCTGGCTGAAAAACAACAAACGCTGGATATTGCAGCAGAACGATGGGTGGAATTGGAAGAAATGAAAGGATAATAATTTTTGAGTATGGCTGCGCAAACTAAGCATAAATATCTGTCGCCAAACTACGATTTATTTGTTTCAGCCCATCAAAAGTGAAACCGTAGGCTCAATATGTAACGCCACTCACTTCCACTGATAATGTCTTTGACAACCCCTCCTTCGATCACCCATTTCTGATGAATTCGCTGCAAGCCCACTGTCACTTGATGGGTTGCACTATTTCCTTCACTCCATCGACCATTTAATTCTAAAACACTATTTAATTCTGGTTTTATTCCCCAATCGGAATACTCCGTGGGCGAAAGACGATATTGCCAAGACATATCGTAACGGCCGCGATCCGATCGGTTATTGCTGCCAACTTGATATAAGGCATCAATATCTATTTCATGACGGTTTTTGACGTGTGTAAAAACAAAACCAGCCTGAGCGGCACTATCACGATCACCCTCTGTTGGAATAATGACACCACCCAACAAGCCCAGGCGACGAGTTCCTGAAAAAGTATCT
This sequence comes from Porticoccus sp., assembly GCA_011049795.1. The sequence goes on along the minus strand of DRHD01000105.1, from coordinate 12,615 downwards.
TCCTGCCAAACAGTATGTCGGTACAAAACAGATAAATCGCCCTGTCGATCCCCAGCCGACGGTGAGAATCTGTAAGGTATACCCAGCAGCAAAGTTTGTTTGCTACTAATACCGTAAGCAACACTGGTCGTTAATATATCCGTACCAGAATCTTCCGCATGTTCAAAAGCCAAACGTATAACCGAACCCTCTTTTTCGACGGGCAATGCCACGAATGAACGCAAACCCATAGCATACGTATGACTTATAACTCCCAGGCCAAGAGAGCCAAAAACTATAGCTATGTAACATTTACTTTTGGACTTTCTTATCAGACAGGACCTCTATTTTTATGGGGGTAAAACCAGCATCGATAACCGTCTGCTTTATCGTGTCGATACTCGGCAAGTTTTCATCGGTTTCGAGGCGAATTTTTTTCATTTTCAAACTCACCTGAATTTTGGATACCGATTCCATTTTTCCAAACTTTCGTTCCAGGCTATCAACACAAAAGGCGCAGGTCATGCCATGCACATAGACTTCAACAGTTCTGGCAAGAACTGTTTGAGCCAGCCCTAACGACAAAACCAGAGTAAGCGCTAATAATTTCTTCATCTCTTTACCTTTCTTACATGTCCAATAATTGCCGTAGCGGCAACAACACACTGAAAAAAAAGCCCATACTCCAAGCACTAATACTTAACCAGAATATGCGTTTATTCCAGCGTTTCGCCTGTTGGCAGTGCCCAGCTAATTGAGCATCGGCAAGGCATTGTTGATTGGGGCTCCAGATCATCCAGGCTAGAAACCCCAGTAACAAAGCAGACAGGCTTAATGTCCACATTTTATGTTCAGCCAAAAATACAAGACCGGGAATGTTGTAGAACAAACCGGCAGCCACCGCGCCAAAACCCAATGACACCAGCACAATAGGTAATACACAACACACCAAAGTACCACTGGCAACAAACAGAGTAAGCCATCTAAAATAGGGGTTGTCCGACCATTTAATTGACGCCACAACTCCCCCCTGTAGTTTGACCAGCACCCTGTAACTGTATTGATGGGCAAGGCGCCGAGCCATACGAGCAGAACACACAACAATCTCCTGGCAGTGGTGTCAGTAGAGCGTGGCAACCTACACATTCATAAAACCATTGGCAGAGATCAGTGGGCATCATCAGTGTTTCTGTATAGCCACACTCCGGACATGTGAGTTCTGATCGCTCAATAAATTCGTTCATCAGCACCTCAAATTCTTGTATATGTCTACTAGTTTAGATCCTATAGTAACTATAGGTTCAAGAGGTTTTGAAAATGAAAGTAACAACATGCTCTATTGGACAACTGGCTCAACAAGCAAACTGCAAAGTGGAGACGGTGCATTACTACGAAAAGATCAAACTAATGCCGAAACCACCACGCACCGAGGGCGGACACCGGATTTATGCGTTATCACATGTCAAGCGACTTAACTTTATACGTCGCAGTCGTGAGCTTGGATTTAGCATTGAACAAATCAAAGAACTACTTAAGCTCATTGATGAGCCGGGTCATTGTTGTGGAGAAGTAAAAACAATAGCGATACGGCATGGAAAAAAAGTGCAGCAGAAAATTGATGATTTACAGAGGCTTAAAGGAGCGCTCAATCATATGATCAGCCAATGTAAAGATAGTGACTTTTCAATTGATGACTGTCCAATTATTGATGCTCTTTATGTTGAAACGCAGCAAAATGGTGAGTAGCATTAGGAGAATTGAGCACAAATAGAAGAAAGGAAAAATTCCTGAAAAGTGATAACACTTTAGACATCCCTCTCTAAATCACCGTCTTACTGACTGCCACATTAGAAGCAACTTTCTCAAACTCATTCCAAACGTATTGAGCCTCGAAACTTTTTAAACACTGAGCCTCGGGGCCTTTGTAGTCTTTATAAGAGCAACTACGCTTGTAACAAGGCGCACAGGCAAAACCCTGCGCAGAAAGATGTACGGAATTTTTACCATAGGCCCCAATGAGTTTCGCATCCGTTGGCCCATATAACGTCACCATGGGAACATCGAGCGCGGCAGCAATATGCGCCAACCCCGTATCCACGCAAACAGCACCTGCTGAGCGCGTTAGAATCGAAGCAATCTCTGTTAATGGTAACCGCGGCAGTACTCTGGCGTGATCAAAACCTTCCGCCAACAACTCCGCCTGCTCACGCTCCCACTCTGCACCCCAAGGCAGTAATACATCGAATCCATTCTCGTCGGCAATTTGAATTAACTGACGCCAGTGTTCATTCACCCAGCATTTATTGTCCCAACTGGCGTTGTGAACAAGCACGAGATAAGGTCGGTTGGGCAGTTCCACCGTGGGTTCTGGCCACTGTCTTTTGTCCGGTTCATCAGTGCTGAGTAAAAAATCAGGCTCAGTGGTAGGCAATTCATAACCCAACACTTTAGAAAACAGTTCGCGCCAACGATTGATAGCCAACTGATCTTTTGAGATCGCATAGGTCTGCTTGTACGCTAGTTGTGCACCCACTTCACGAACGGAGGCTTTATCAGGGCCACATTTAAGCCCGCGGGCCAATCGGGTAACAAACGAGCTTTTAATGTTGCTCTGGGCATCAATAACAAAATCGTACTCAATCGTACGTAACTCTTTTTTAAAGCGGGATAATTCACCACCAAAACAGGCTTTAAATAAATTCTTACGCCAGCGGCGATGGGCCGTTTTAATGGTATTGCGTACGGCAGGATGCCAGGTGGGGATTTCGGCAAAAGCTTCATCCACGGCCCAATCAAATTGAATACCGGGAATAGCTTGCTGCGCATCAGTGAGTGCGGGCAATGCCTGAACCAGGTCGCCCATGGAACTTAGTTTTACAATCAGTACTTGCATCTATGAACAACTAGGTTGAGGTTACTCAGTATAAAAGCTTTGATGAAATAACGCAGCACGCAGAGTAAAAACGAGGGGTGAGACCCAATGCGTCAAAGCCAAGTGTTACGAAACTGTGACCTATGAAACCGTGACTTATAAAACCAAGGGTTATGAAAAAAGCTTTTTCAATTTAGCGCTCATACCATGAAAAAATTTATGTTTCCCCAGTGCAGCCTTACTCACTAAATAATTCATCTGAATTGAACGACGCTCACCCACCACCGGCTTATGCCCGTGCCAACAATTATCCGTTACCCTAAATGCCACCATAGTGCCAGCACTGGGAGGAATCTCATCAACATAGTCTTCAATATCAGTGCCATTACGCAACACACGTAAATAACCACCCTCATTAGCCCACTCTTCATTGAAATAGAACAGGACAGTAATGACTTTGGTTTTAGAGTCAGTATGAATACGGCCATCTTTCTGGCGCATGACGCCCCGCACAGTGTACATCGTGGGAGAGTCGGACAAATCCACACCAAATTTGGCTTCAATAGCAGAGCGGAATTGATCGCTGTCCAACTCTTTAATCATCGCATCAAAGCCGGGGCCACTATCCGCCTCAGAGATGGGAATACTGCCGGGATGCTGAATCTCAGGAAAATCTGACAATACGGCCTGCAACTTACCCTCTTCAAAAGCGTCTGGCAGTACCAGATAAGGATAGGGATCCGTTTTTAGTGCAGTAGCTTGAAGCGCATCATATCTCAGCATATCAGGGCTATAAATCAGGTTTTTGACGGGAACACGATGCTAGCACAGTCCAGAGATGGCACCAAAGCCAACCCCATCAAAACAGGATTCAGATCAAATGTCGTCACCCACAGGACGACCCTACCAAGATGACACTACCTCTAACAGTCTTTCACGGTTACTTGGTGCCTATTTCTTGGTGCCTATATCTTGGCGCCTATATATAACCTGTATTAGCTACCTGTCGCTTAACTCGGGCACAAACCAATGCTGTGTACGATTAGCAATGACAACCAATGAAAGCATAACCGGCACCTCTACCAGCACACCCACCACTGTGGCCAACGCCGCACCAGAATGTAGCCCGAACAGTGAAATAGCCATCGCGACAGCTAATTCAAAAAAGTTAGAGGTCCCAATCAGGCTGGCAGGTGCAGCAATGTTATGGGGCAATTTCATGACCTTTGCAGCGCCGTAGGCCAGTACAAAAATCCCGTAGGCCTGTATCAATAATGGAATAGCGATCAACACAATAGTTTGTGGTTGGCTGATGATGGTTTCTGCCTGAAAACCAAATAACAGCACCACAGTCGCCAGCAAACCAATGATGGACCACGGCTTAAGATGATGGACAAACTCAGACAACCGCTGGTCACCACTCGCCCCTCCATCACAACGTGCTTCAAGCTTATGTCGCGTTATCGCACCGACGACCAAGGGCAGTGCCACATACAACACCACAGATAACAACAACGTGCCCCAAGGCACGTGAATATCACTAACTCCCAGTAAAAAAGCGGTTAGGGGCGCAAAGGCAAACACCATAATGATGTCGTTCACCGACACCTGCACCAAGGTGTAATTCGGGTCGCCCTTGGTCAATTGGCTCCAAACAAACACCATCGCCGTACAGGGCGCAACACCGAGCAGAATCATCCCGGCGATATATTCATTCGCAGACTGAGGATCAACCCAGTCGGCAAAAAAACCTTTGAAGAACAGCCAACCGAGCGCCGCCATGGTGAAGGGCTTAATCAACCAGTTGATCACCAATGTCAGGGCCAGCCCCTTGGGTCGCTTGCCTACATCCTTAATGGACGCAAAATCAACCTGCACCATCATGGGGTAAATCATGACCCAGATTAAAACGGCCACGACCAAGTTCACATGGGCAAACTCAATACCCGCAATAAGTGCGAAAGCACTTGGCACCACATTGCCAAGAAACACGCCTGCAACAATACATAAGGCCACCCACAGTGAAAGATAACGTTCAAACAACCCCATTAAATATGGCTCCTTTGTGACACGTATTTATTCATTATAAAGAGCATGCCCCCCTATATATGAAAAAACATATATATAAAGTTAAATTTTTAGCAGCAACTTGCTGCGCGATTAGGCCTATCACCCATACGGGACAAGTTAGCCAGATTTTCTCTTAAAAAGGCTTTGTTCGCTTCATTTGTCTGCTGGAGTACAGATTTTGCCCAACCCGGTAATGAAGGATTAATCCGGTAATAGACCCACTGGCCCTGTTTGCGATCAACGAGTAATTCACACTGTCGCAGTTGAGCTAGATGCCTGGAAATCTTGGGCTGACTCTCATCTAAAGCTACTGTGAGTTCGCACACACATAACTCCCCTTCGCTCTCGATCAACATCAAAGATCGAAGCCGGGTTTCATCAGCTAGGCATTTATAAAATTGAATTGGATTCATTAACAACAGCCATTAACTAGAGTGGAAGCAATAATATATATGGTTTTTCGTATATACAAGTTAAATTGGGGGAGGGGGATTAATATCTTGTGAACATCAATGGATTGGCTATTCTGGGGGTATTGGAGAAATTTCAGAAAATAGAGAACGGGGAAGAGAAGCATGCGAGCTTCTCTTCCCCTGCTATTCACTAACGGTTTTTGAGATAGCTTATCATTGTATCCGCGTCCGACACTTCAAATGGGTCGGTTGGGCAGTTGTCTTCGAACCCCGGCTCGGAGAAGAGTTTATTGATTTCACCATCTTCGACATACATGGAATAACGCCAGCTACGTTGACCAAAACCAAGGTTGTCCTTATCTACCAGCATACCCATTTTACGAGTGAACTCTGCATTACCATCTGGTAACAGGAAAACATTCTCTGCATTTTGGCTTTTACCCCATTGGTACATGACAAAAGCATCGTTCACTGACAAACAAACCACTGCATCTACACCTTGCGCTTTGAACTCCTCGTAGAGCTCTTCATAACGAGGCAGGTGAGATGTGGAGCAGGTCGGGGTGAATGCGCCCGGCAAAGAGAACACAACCACATTTTTACCTTTAAAGATTTCATCACTGCCCAGGTCTTTCCACTCAAAAGGGTTTGAACCACCCAAAGCTTCATTACGGACACGGGTTTTGAAAACGACACTGGGAATACGGTTTTTCATTATATCTCTCCAATATTGATTAGATGGGCCTCGTTCTACTCTTGTGCGGTACAGCCCCTTAATTTTCTGAAGTAAATATTAGTGAATACTGATCGATTATAAAAATTTATTATTTCTATCATTGCGATAGATTTTTCCATCATCAGCTAGCTGGCTAAGCCTGACCTAACACATTTGAAATTAATGTTGTCATGACCAGTTGAGTCCACCGTCGGCATAAGCCTAAAAAAGGGGCGACAACATTCAAGGATAGTTATCGCTTCTATTTGTCACCGACCCCTTTAATTCCAATGGCTGTGGACTTTTAGGAAATAGGCGTCTATACCTTTTAGACTATGGAGCGCCGTTGTGCTCTCTACAGTGAGGAGAGCAATAATGTTCAGACGAATATTCAAATTATCCGCTACATACAGCGTTTTCTTAGGGTTGGCCCTACAATTGATTCCTACCGGAGCCGCGTATGCGGAAGAGTTTTTTACCATCAAAAAAGGCGCACTGGAAAGGCCAACCGGATACCGCGAGTGGATCTATGTGGGCACCCCGCTCACACCGAATGATCTCAACGATGGAAAGGCAGCGTTCCCCGAGTTTCATAACGTCTATATCGATCCGAAAAGCTGGGCGCATTGGAAAAAGACCGGTGAGTTTCGTGACGGCACCATTCTCATAAAAGATTTGATCGGCGTAGGTGCAAAGGCGGCGGTCAGCGGCAACGGTTACTTCCAGGGCGATTATGTCGGTCTCGAGGCGACGATCAAGAGCAAGGAGTATTTCCCGAACGAGCCGGGTAACTGGGTGTACTTCAGTTTTACGACGGCCGATCACAAAACACTGACAACCTCAGCGAAGCCTTTCCCGACCGCCTCCTGTAACGCCTGCCATGCAGCTTCGGCCGCCGATGATTTTGTCTTCACTCAGTATTACCCAGTGTTGCGCGCAGGCAAAGCAATGGGGGAAGAAGGCACGGGCGGCAAGCAATCCAAGCTGTCCATGGGGCATTGATCATGCGGCGTCTTTACGAAACCGGTGTCGGTGTTGCCATTATCGCTGGCCTCGCGCTATCGTCGGTGATGGCGGACGACGGCTTTTCACCTTACGTTGATGAACAAGGCAGTATCAGTTTCCCGGACGGGTTCCGTACCTCCATGGTGCACTTGGGATCCTGGTTTGTGCCCGAGGGCGATGCCAGCGGTTTCCATGATGTGTACACCGAGAAAAAAACTGTGGAAGCGTTTCGCAAGACCGGTAAATTTCCCGATGGAGCCACACTCGTCAAAGAGCTGCGGGTATCTAATTCGGGCAGCTACACCACGGGCCCGGGTGTCAGCTATGCGACGAACGGCATCAAACAATGGTTCGTGATGATCAAAGACGCGAAAGGACGCTTTACCGACAATCCGCTATGGGGCGACGGCTGGGGTTGGGCGCTGTACAAGCCCGGCGATCGAGGCAAGAACGTCGCAACAAACTATAAAACCGATTGCCTGGATTGCCACGTACCGGCCAAAGCTAAGGATTGGGTATATACGGAAGCCTATCCAACACTGAGTTCGGAGTAGCGAACGAAGTCAACAAGCTAATTAGTAGTAGTAGTAAGAAACAGAGTTAAAGGTGACGAAGGAATTAAAAATTAACCAACAAAAACTGATCAAAAAATAATCCCTCCGTCACCTTTGTCGGTCAACCTTTGTCGGCATAAACCTAAAAAAGGGGCGATAACATTTAAGAATAGTTATCATTTCAATTTGTCACCGACCCCTTTCACCCCCCCTTTTTTTAATTCTCAATCAACTCAGGCACCGAAGCCGGGTTTCATCTGCCAGAAGTTGATGAAACTGAAATCTCTCTACTACACTTCCAAAGTACATATAAGAAAACTGTATGCTGCTACTGTATGAGCAAGCTAAAACTTTGATAACTATATCAGCAGGCCATCTTATGAAGCGATATGCGATTATCTCCTTCGCACTACTATTCAGCACGGTGTGCTGGGCTGATAACAGCTATGACTACCCAATCGACAACCCTCTCGCAGCCACGGTCATTGGCACGCCGAAGGCGTATACAGCAAAACTGCCGAATAACATTCCCCGTTCGGACATGACGGTGGTCGTCTTTCCCGATCGAGAGGTGAAGAAATTTATTCCGCGCAAGGAGCTTCATTACACACTGGTCCGTCAGAGGCACTCCGCACCTCTGGTTTTCTCTATCGCAGGAACGGGGGCCAGCCATCGTAGCGCCAAGATGAAACTACTGGAAAAAGCGTTTTATCAGGCTGGTTTACACGTTGTTTCACTGCCCTCGCCCACCTATGCCAATTTCATTGTCACGGCATCCACTAATCAGGTACCTGGGCACATTGTTCACGACAGTGCAGATCTATACCAGGTCATGAGACTGATCGAAGAGCAGATCAGCGACAACGTTGATGTGACAGAATTCTATATTACTGGCTACAGTCTGGGTGGTGCTCAGGCTGCCTTTGTCGCCAAACTCGATGAAGAACACAAGGTGTTCAATTTCAAAAAAGTACTGATGATTAACCCGCCAGTTAGTCTATTTAACTCGGTTTCCATTCTGGACCGGATGCTTGAGGAGAATATTCCTGGAGGAGCGGATAACTTTAACGCCTTCTTCGCCGACCTTATGGAGGACTTTACCAAGGTTTACATCGAACTGGAAAATCTCGACTTCAACGATGACTTTCTCTACCGTGTTTACAAATACGAGCAAGAACAGATCAACCTCTCGAGAGTGGCTGCCACGATTGGTATTTCATTCCGGCTTGCATCATCCAATATGATCTTCACCTCCGACCTGTTGACCAACGGTGGCTACATTCTGCCAAAAAACCACGAATTAGGAAAAACAGAATCAACCACAGACTACTTCAAGGTTGCTAACCGCATCAGCTTTACCGATTATTTCAACGAGCGTTTCTATCCATTCTTCAGCAAGCTGACGCCGGGGACTACCCGTAAATCCCTGATGTATGACACCAGCTTGAATAGCATCGCCGACTACCTGCGTTCAGCCAAAAAGATCACCGTCATCCACAATGAAGATGACATCATCCTTGCTCCCGGCGAGATCGATTTCTTTCGAGATACATTCCAGTCACGGGCCCACATTTACCCCAAGGGGGGCCACTGCGGCAACATGGCCTACAAAGATAATGTTGATTACATGATCAACTACTTCACAAACTAGGGGCATTGACCAATGACACAGGCAGTTTATTGTATCCGCAACCTATTATTACCCGTTATCACTAGTGGACTGATACTCCTGTCAGGCTGCAGCACCTCACCCGAAAAAAGCGCGCATGAAACTCCCGCTCAGTACTCAGTTGAATCCGTTGTGCGCGATGATGTCAACTATGTGATCGATATCTATGATCCATGGGAAGGTTTCAACCGAGGCATGTACCGCTTCAATGCAGGTTTTGACCATTACATATTTTTGCCGGTAGTGAATGCCTATACCTACGTTATGCCAGATGTTGTTGAGGACTCCGTCTCGAATTTTTTCAATAACCTGTTTGAGATTACCAACCTAGTCAACTCGATCCTGCAACTCAAACCAACAGCCACTTTAGAGACAACCGAGAGATTTCTCATCAATTCAACCGTGGGGTTGGCAGGCTTATTTGATGTTGCCTCAAAGTGGGGGATCTACGAACACGACGAAGACTTTGGTCAAACATTGGGCCACTACGGCGTGGGTGAGGGACCCTATATCGTATTACCGATTGCGGGCCCCTCAAACATGCGAGACACGACAGGACTTATTGTTGATAGCCTTACCTTTACAGAGATCGACATACTCAATCTAGACGACCACAATAAACGTAAAGCGGCATTTTATCTCTTGAATGCCATTGATCGCCGGCATCGTACCGGATTCCGCTATTATGATTCCGGCTCCCCCTTCGAGTACGAGCTGATTCGTTTAATGTATACCGAAAAACGGAAGTTAGATATCGCGCGTTAAGCAAGTTTGGCGAGGCGTTTTTGGTCGCCCTTCCGGGCTGTTGTACATCCGCTATGATCTAAAGTATTAAAGGGATCTGCCCCCTTTAATTTTTTGTTTAGTAAACCGGTTAATCCCAGTGAGATTTCAGCGTTAATGAATAGTCATTTTGGGGTTTGAATGAGTATTGTCCTACCCATAAGGTTACAAAGAAGAGCTCAGCGACCCTAAAAACCTCGAATCCTCTAAAAACTTATAAGACACAAATCAGATACGACTTTTAATCCAGGTGTAGGGAGATATTTAGAGGTCTATTGAAAACTGTAGATTTTGAGTCACGACCGGCCATAAACACTGACTCTTAAGAATGCAGGCAATACGAAAAAACATAACAACCATGATTTTCCGATTTTTTCGCTGTCTCGGGTATTAGAAATTACAGTTTTTGTTACGGGATGGATGCTTCACTTCAGACATAAAGGTAAATGTGATAACGGTTCACTCTGACCCCTTTAGTTTGCAAAAATATTCTCCCGTTATTTTTGTTCGTCGAATACTTGAACAATTTCATCGACAATTCTAACCGGGTAGCTGTCGATATCTTCAAAAGCCGGCGCACTTAGCACCTTTCCCGTTTTTAAACAAAAATGTGAACCGTGGCGAGGGCAGATTATCTCTGAGCCGGCGATCTCTCCATCACTTAATTCTCCACCGTCATGGCTGCATATGTTTTCTATGGCGTAAAATTCACCACCGATATTTACCAGTAACAGGCTGACATCGCCCAGATCAACTACGGTGTGCATCCCTTCCTGTAAGTCGTTGGCGCTAATTACGTTAGTCCACTCTGCCATGGTGTGCCTCTCTAGATAGGGCTAAAGCCTGCCGTTTGTCTAAAAGCCGAGAGCGACTAGAGCATGCCCAGCTGCAACCTGGCCGCATCGGACATCATTTCGCGACTCCAGGGCGGATCATAAACGAACTCCACCTCGACCATATCCACACCGGGTACTGCCAGGACTTTTTGCCGTATATCCTCGGCCAGCACAGCCCCCATGCCACAACCGGCTGCCGTTAATGTCATGGTAATTCGAATCAAGCGGCGATCATCCAATAATTCAACACTGTCCAGCTGATAAATCAGCCCCAAATCCACAATATTGATCGGGATCTCGGGGTCGTAACAGGTTTTCAGCTGCGCCCTGACTTTCTCAATCGTTTGCTCAATTGCCCCTTGATCCTGAGCGCTGTTTTCATCCCCTTGAGCAGACATTAACGGCGGTTGCTTGCCCAATGCATCAGCATCCCGGCCCGCAACGCGCAAAAGCCGACCGTTGTCATTGACCGTAAAGCTGTCACCCAGCGCCTGAGTGATCAGTACTTCACTGCCCTTGAGTAGGGTGACAGGCAAGCCGGCCGGAATGAGGAGGGCTTGGCAATCCCGACACACGGTGACCTGTTCGGCTTTTTTCATCATCGCTGTACTGACTGTGATCGTTGCACTTACTGTAGTCCTTACTTTGGTCTGGCTCACGCTCTGAGTCGAGAGCGGCGCTAACCTTTACCTGAAATCGTTGAGGGCCCTCTATCTACAACCGCTGAGGGCTCTTCACCTAAATCTGTTGATGACTCTGTATCTATACCCGTTGAAGACTCTGTAGAAACCGCTTGCGCGTGGGCGCTGCTGTCCAATCCCGCTTTCATGGTATGCCAGGCCAGGGTGGCACATTTGATGCGGGTGGGGAAATCCCTGACGCCACCCAACACGGTCAATTTTCCCAAACAGTTCTGCAGGCTGACAGATGGCTCCGGGGTTGTAACCAAGGAATGAAAGGCCAGAAACAATTGCTGGATGTCTTCAAGGGTTTTACCTTTGATTTGTGTGGTCATCAGAGAGGCGGACGCCATGGAGATAGCACAACCCGCCCCTTCAAAGGCGACGTCAATTACTCGGTCGTTTTTCACTTTGAGATACAACATCAGGCGATCACCGCACAGGGGGTTGTAGCCCTCCTGACTATAACTGTGATCCTCGAGCTTTTTAAAATTCCGCGGATGGCGCCCGTGATCGATGATCACCTCCTGGTATAACTCGCGCAATTCCTGGTTCCGTACTTCCTGGCTCATAGTTCCACCCATCAGATTCCCCCAAAAATCCGGTTCACCTCTTGTATGCCCTCAGCCAGACGGTCGATATCTTCTTCGTTGTTATAGAATGCCATGGAGGCTCTCGCCGTGGCCGGCACCTTAAAGCGTTCCATAACGGGCATGGCACAGTGATGACCCGCACGAATGGCCACCCCCTGATGATCCAGAATAGTACTGATGTCATGGGGATGCGCTGCATCCAGCACAAAGGAGATAATGCTGGCCTTATCCTGAGCTGTGCCGATAATGTGCAGCCCTTCTAGAGGTAACAAGGCTTGAGTGGCGTATTTAAGTAAGTGTTGTTCGCGAACAATAATGTTTTCGAGACCAATGCCGCTGACATAATCCAGTGCCTTGCCAAAGCCCACCACACCGGCAATATGCGGTGTGCCCGCTTCAAACTTGTAGGGCAAGACATTGTATTCCGTTTTCTCAAAACTCACGCG